>JAGGSL010000131.1 GCA_021159125.1 Thermoplasmata archaeon | reverse complement strand
GGATAGTGGATGGTGGATGGGGGGAAGGGATGAATGATGAGTAAGAAGAAGGAAGGAGAAAAAAACGTTTTAACGTTCACACGTTCCAATGTTTCCTTGTCCCTTTCACGCTGTAAACTTCCACTTCTCTATGTTTTATAAACATTATCATGGTGGTCAAAATCAAGTAGAGTTACTATCTTTTCATCTTCGTTGACTTCATATATTAACACAAAAGACCCACCTACATGCACCCTTCTCTTGTTTTGCAAAGGTTTCCTAAGGGGCTTGAAACGATAGGGATTATCAAGTATTTCTTGCACTTTTCTATCTATCAGCACCAGCATTTCTCTGTCTTTTTTCTTAAGCTTGTTAAATTTTTCGTCAAGGCTTTTCTTAATTGCAAGTTTATACACTACTTCAATCCGTATCTTTTGCTGAAGTCTTTGACCATAACTGCTTTTTCAAGGTCAATATCTTTCATCCGTGCGATAAATTCATCACGCAACTCAGGCTCTTCAATAAGACTTTTCTTCATCAGAGCCACGTCACGCTGTAAATCAACTACCACTTTATAAATCTTTTCAATAGTGTCGTCTTGTTTAACAGACATTTTCTTATCCTCCTTTTTGTCTATTTTCAACATTTTGGTTGCCTTCTTTAGACTCACCATCTTGAACGAAAACTCCCATTATATATAATCCTTGATACATCCAGGAGCGTGTAGGGGTCGCTATGAGGGTTTGGCACATTAAGTCTTAAATTTTCTTTTATCATATACAAATGTTTGCCGCCGCCATAAGGTCCTTCAAATCCAAATTTTCTAAGTCTTCTTATAAGTTCATTAAAAGATAGAGGGCTTAATTTAGGCACTTACATTCCTACTACTTTGACATCTTTCACTAGCAAATCCCCAAGTTCTGGAATAGGAAGTCCCTTTTTATGCTTACAATAAGCCACCCTTCTATCACTTCTTTAAGGTTTTTTCTGCACTCTTCAAGAGTTTTCCCTGTAGCCCATACACCTCTAAGCTCAGGAACTTCTCCATAATAGGGTTCTTCATCGTTTATTATTTCATATCTTGCCCTTTTCAAAGCTTCTTCAATATATTCAATTAACATAATTAAAACCTCCTATTTCTTCTCCACATGTTAAAGAAATCAA
>JAGGSL010000106.1 GCA_021159125.1 Thermoplasmata archaeon | reverse complement strand
CTTTCACGTCAATGCTCTCAATTTTTGTTCCAAACGGGAATGTTAAAACTTCTGAATGCATGGGGAGAGAAGGTATCCCGCTTCCCGCGATTGAGGATTCTGCACCCCCTATCCTTATATCCAAATATTCCCCGTCATCATTTACAGAAGGATTCAAGAAATGAAAAGAAATGCCTGTATTTTGAGCAACTTCACTGCCTGATTTGCTTTCTGTGCCGGCTTTTTCCAGATTAATCCCTCCTGTTCCAATTGCACTGAGCAGCAGAAGTGAAATAATCGCCACTCCTGCAAATTTTATTCCCTTCATTTTTACACCTGTTCGAATTTAAAAATCCATTCCATGTATGGTTTATCATCATCTTTCCATACTGAGCCAGCATTGATTTCATCCTTGCCATCATTGTCAAAATCACCGACGCATGTAACGGCAAGAGTGCCAAATGTTTCATTAATTGTATATTCTTCCACGTAGGAAGTGCCATTCCATTGCAAAATGTGAATATAATTGGTTCCGACGCACACTTCGGGAATGCCGTCGTAATCAACATCTCCGATATCAATGGCCTCTATTGTCTCGTCTTCCCATTTCCATGTACGACTGTATTTTTCCTCGTAGGCAGTGCCGTTCCATTCCCATATTTCCAGGTCAGGCGAGCCGAACGTTACATGAATATCCGGAATGCCGTTGCCATTGCTGTCTTTCGCCACGCATCCGAACACCTGCGTGTGCCTGCTGTATGTTTTGAGTGTGGTTGGAATGAATTCATTTCCATCCCAGTTCAGCACGACAAGAGAATTTCCCGGCCCGACAATCAATTCATTTTCCCCGTCATTGTCAACATCTGCTATCCACGGAAAATAGACACTTTCCCTTCCGGGAGCGTTCCACTCGCTTTTTTTGATGAATTCTTCACCATCCCAGCTCAAAACTATAACCTCAGCAATGCTTCCGTTGCTGTAACCGCCTGTCACGACCACCTCATTTTTTCCGTCATTGTCAACATCACCCACTATGCAATCAAGCGTGGTGTCCCACTCATCCTTGTTATCGGAGATGATATACCTGCCCATGAGCTTATAGCGAGAGCCATCCCACTTGAAGGCGGAGAAATGGCGGCCCCATGCAACCCCTATTTCATTCAGCCCGTC
>JAGGSL010000031.1 GCA_021159125.1 Thermoplasmata archaeon | reverse complement strand
TGACCGGGCCAAATCCGATAATGCTCTTCAGTTTGTTCATCAGCGGCGTAATCACGGGAATCTTCTGAAATTCTATGCCAGTGCCTGTCTGGATTGTTGCATTGTTCTTCCATTCCCCGAGCGTTTGAATGATTTTATTATAATAAATTGTTCTCGCAATCAAAGCGCTGCAATCCTCGGAATCGTAGCCTGTAACCCTTCCAACTGCATTTTCCTGAAACGGGTAATAAGTATAGGTATCATTTTCTGTATCCTGCAGATTGGGATCAATATCTCCGTACATGAAATCGCTTGCCGCTCCCTCACCGCTTACAAAGTCGCTGTCCGGGTTGTAGTAATAATAGTGGGGAATCATTGTGGTGTCTGCCATTATTGCAATGTAAATCGGATTTTCAGCATAATGATTTCTCAATTCCTCAATATTATCCGATGAAATGTTTGCTATTTTTGCGAGCAGGCTGTTCAGCTCATCGTGCATTTTCATGACATGCTCATTTGCAGCCACCACAAGTCTCGGATTCTTTACAGGACTTGCTATGCCGGGGCATGTTTCTCCATCAACGGTAACATTGTCAGTGGCAGCAAATGCAAACTCCGGCTTTGCAAATACAATACCTTTGTGATAGGCAGTCAGATAAGGGGAAAGCGAGGACAAACCTTCCATGAGCGGATATATCGTTGTATCGATCTTTTCCACTGTTACATCCATGCTGTAGTTACCTTTTTTCTTAACAATCCATGTGCCCACAATTTCCACCCTGTATTTCCCGGGCTTGCTGTACACGCTTGTCTCGTACTCCAGCTGGTCTTTTACAATATTATTATTTTTATCCACCACGGGGATGCCGGCGGCGGTCGAAGTGTATTCAAATGTCTCGTTATCGGGGTCAATTAAATGGACAAAAAGTCGGTCTCCCCATTTTTCCACATCTTCAGATGCTCCGTTTATCACCTTTATTTTTATCCTTGCATATTTATAATCCTGTGGCACATAGAATGAATGGCTCACCGAATAATTGAATCCGCTCAGTAAAATGTTAAGGCCGTGAAGAGTGCTGCCGGAATTGATAGTTCCTTCAAAATGATAGCTCACTGAGTCAAGAACTTCTGGCCCTGTTATGTCAAGGGGATTTGCCATTGTTACATAGCCGCAGCCCCCGAATTTGTC
>JAGGSL010000049.1 GCA_021159125.1 Thermoplasmata archaeon | reverse complement strand
TTTAATTTGTTTTCCGTTTAAGCTCATGGGCCACATTATTGTCTTATGCACATGCAGCGAGGGTGAAGCAACAAGAATCGCAAAAACGCTTGTTGAGGAACATTTTGTTGCATGCGCAAATGTAATTGATGCCGAATCATTTTTCTGGTGGAACGGGCATGTCCAGGAAGAAAAAGAGAAGTTGCTGATAATGAAGACGAGAGAAGATGTATGGGATAATTTAAGAGACAGAATAAAGGAACTTCACAGTTATGAACTGCCGGAAATAATTGCCGTACCTGTTAAATATGGGCTGGAAGATTACCTTCGGTGGATAGAGGATATGGTGGGCGAAAAATGGAAATCGTAACTTTAACTACAGATATCGGGTGGTTTTATGCTGCCCAGATGAAGGCAAAAATTTTGTCGATTAACAGGGATGCAAAGATTGTTGATATAACCCATGATATCCATCCCCAGAAGATAATGGAGGGAGCGTATGTTCTTTATTCTTCTGTTATCCATTTTCCAGAGGCAATACACATTGCTGTTGTCGACCCGGGGGTCGGCACAGAAAGGAAGCCTCTGATAGTCGAGTGCAAAAACGGATATTTTGTCGGGCCAGACAACGGCATTTTAATTCCGGCAGCATCCCGGCTGGGCATTGAAAAGGTATACGAAATTACCGAAAGAAAGTATATGGCTGCCGAAATATCAAACACATTCCACGGCAGAGATATATTTTCACCTGTTGCTGCCTATCTATCGCTCGGAGTGAAGCCCTACGAGATGGGAAGGGAAATTACAGATTACAAGAATCTGGATTTTGAAATTGTCGAGAGGGAGAATGTTATTTCCGGGAAAATAATGTTTATAGATAGATTTGGAAACATGGTGACAAATATCCCGGACAAATTTCTTAAATTAGAACATGGAGACTGGGTGAAAATAAAGGTGTCCGAAAAAGAACTTGAGATAAAATTTCTGAAAAGTTATGGTTATGCTGAAAAAGGAGAAGTACTTCTCACAGTCTCAAGCTCAGATTTTCTGGAGATTTCGTGCAGAGAGGGGAATGCCAGCCAGATGCTCGAAGCAGAAATAGGGGATGATGTTGAGATTCTTGCAATTAACAACCCATAGAACTCCTTTCTTGGAGCCTTTTCTTGGAAAGAAAACCCTCGGGAAAAGAAAATTCGGGCTGCAGCCCAAAGAAATAACTTAAGGGAAGAGGATAGAAGGAGAAACCGTAGGTGTCTCCTCTT
>JAGGSL010000111.1 GCA_021159125.1 Thermoplasmata archaeon | reverse complement strand
TAATTATTGAATAATAGTATACTTATTATACTATATACATATATTAGCTATTCTAAAGATAGTATTATGATAAACTTTCTTTTTTGAGTAAACTGTTTATAACGAAGCTCTTGCCTTTGCGGTGCGCCCTCTCGTATTTCATTTTCTGTATTTTGTTGAATTCTTCAATACTTATTATGCTGCTATGATCGCCCGAAGCAATAATGTCCTCCCACTCTATGAGTCCGCAGTATATGGGGTTGGAAAGTATTCTCGAAACCGTCTTTTTGTCCCATTTCCCCCCTCTTTTTGTTTTAATTCCCTGGTTTTCAAGCCATCTCGTAATATCTTCCAGGGATTTTCCGTCCAAATACATCTCATATATTTTTTTGACAATGACAATCTCATCCTTCACCTCTACCAGTTTTCCATCTTTATATTCATAGCCGTAAGGGGGAGGCGAGCCCAGCATTCCTTTACCATCCTTTGCCTTCTGCCTCATGCCGACATAAACGCGCTCCCCTATCTGCTCACTTTCAAGCTGGGCTATGCGCTGAATGATATCCATCACAAATCTTCCCATGGCTGTAGAGGTATCAAGGCTCTCTGTCATGGAAACAAATTCTTTTCCTTTTTCATTCAAATTCTCCATCATCATCATGAAATTTTTGCTGTTGCGATGAATTCTATCCATTTTCATTACTAAGAGCATGTCCCATTCGTCTATCTCATCCATCATCTTTTTGTAGGCAGGACGGTTGATATCCCTGCCGCTGTAACCGTTGTCTACATATTCTTTCACAATTTTCCAACTTCTTGCGCTGCAGTAAGCCCTGAGTTTCTCCATCTGGGCATCGAGCGAAAAGCCTTCCTTTGCCTGATCCTCGGTCGAAACACGCGTATATATTGCAACTCTCTTCATTTTCCCATCCATATAGTGGCCAACGGTAAACCGTTAGACACTTAAATTGGCGAATTTTTATATAAACTTTGTGAAAAATTGGATGGAATTGCCTTTTTTGTACGAAAACCCCCCGGTATTTGCCAAAATTGAGGCGAATATTGAAAAACATGCTTTCTGCACTGCTATTCTATGAGTTAAGATGATGCGTTGAAATCTCCTGTTTAAAGGTCAGCAGAAGTGAATCATATTGCTTACCAATGCACCAAATAAGTTGCACGCCGGCAATAGTTTTGCCTGACCGCGCTATTAACCGTGATACTTAATATCAGGAATTGCCGAGAATGTATTGATACAATGAAATGGTAGTTTAAGACCTCTTAATATCTATAATACATATAC
>JAGGSL010000110.1 GCA_021159125.1 Thermoplasmata archaeon | reverse complement strand
TCATTTTTTCCGTCATTGTCAGCATCTCCGACAGGTTGCGGGCCCTCGTAACGGGCTGACCACCAGTCTAATTTTCCGTAATCTTTGCTCCACTGAACAACATAACTGCCGTTGTTCGAGTTTGAAAGGGATTCGGGAGCAATAGCTGCTGAATCATCATTTTTGCCCGTGTCAGTAGTGGATGCCACAATGGAAAAACTGCCTGATAACATAACCAATATAAAAAACCAGGATAACAATTTTCTTTTCATGGTGAGATGTAGCATTCCTGCTAATAAAAAATTTGCGGTAACGCACATTTTCATTCTGAAATAGTTATATAAAGATGCTTTACATAAAGCATGGATGGCAATTCTTGAAAGAATAGCGCGTTTGAAGGTATTGCTCCCTTTCATCGGCATAGCCATTTTTATTTACATAATAGAAGATATAGGTGCAAATAACATAATCAACGCACTGTGCAATATAAACCCCATTCTTTTTGCAATTTCACTTTTAATATTTGTGCCCAGGATAATCATAAGCACTTATCGGTGGAAGATGATTGCCGATATGCAGGGAATAAAAATCGGCCTGCCGTCTCTTATCAAACTCAATCTTATAGGATTGTTTTATGGCACCATCACTCCCCTGTGGCTTGGGGATTATATAAGAATTCCATACCTTCGGGAAGAGACGGGCGAGCCCTTTGGCAAATGTGCTTCCAATGTTGTCATAGACCAGATCATGGAGTTTTCGTCACTATTCATTCTTGCAGTCATTGGTTCGGTTCTGCTGGTAAAATATTTTCCGTCCCTTTTCTTAATTTTGTTCTCAATATTTGTGATTTTCGTTTCTGCTGCAATCTTTCTGAAAAAGAAAAAGAGGAGTGAAAAATTTTTCCGCATAATATACAAAGTTTTCATACCTGAAAAATTGAAGACGCCTGTAGCGAACGAATTCGATGCTTTTTACAGGGATATGCCTGCCCTGAAATCACTTGTAGTCCCGCTGCTCCTGGGTCTTTTCAGCTATATCCTTTATTTCACCCAGATATACATAATCGCCCTTTCATTCTCAGTGGATATTCCATTTGACATTTTCATTCTCATCTATCCTGTTGCGTCCCTAATAGGGCTGATACCCGTAACGGTCAGTGGACTAGGAACAAGAGAAGCAGCCCTCATACACATATTCTCGATTTACGGCGTTCCGAGCGATATAACGGTTGCAATATCCCTGTCAGGATATGTCATAACAATGCTCATTCCTTCCATAATCGGAGGCATATTTTCGATAATGAAGGTAAAATCTGAAAAGCTTTAAATCGTTCCTTCATTCAATACCATGC
>JAGGSL010000104.1 GCA_021159125.1 Thermoplasmata archaeon | reverse complement strand
ACAAACCCATGGCATAATTTTATTTACATTTCCCCATTTCTCGGATGTGGATATCGACGAGGAGATAAAGCAAATCGAAGAGGAAATCAAAAATACAAAATATAACAAAGCGACCCAGCACCACATAGGAAAGTTAAAGGCAAAATTAGCCCGCCTCAGGGACGAAAAGATGAAGCAGAAGGGCGGAGGGGGCGGCACAGGCTTCGGCATAAAAAAGACGGGAGATGCAACTGTCGGAATGATAGGCTTCCCCTCTGTCGGGAAGTCCACCCTTTTAAACCTGCTCACAAATGCTGAAAGCAAAATAGGCAGCTACGATTTCACAACCACTTCCGTAATTCCGGGTGTGATGGAATATGGAGGATGCAAGATACAGCTTCTTGATCTGCCGGGCATAATATATGGTGCCTCTGAGGGAAAAGGAGAGGGAAGGAAAATTATTTCGATTGCAAGGGTTGTTGATTTGATACTCATAATAGTGGATGCTGGCAATCTGTCCCAGCTCGATTTTATAAAAAGGGAATTATATAATGCAGGAATAAGATTGAATCAGAGGCCTCCTGATGTGACAATAAAGAAAAAGGACAGGGGCGGCATATCAGTAGAACTTTCAAAGAATGCAAAAATAGACGAAGAGATGGCAAAAAACATTGCTCAGGAGTACCTAATAAATGCAGATATTGTGATAAGAGGAGACGTTGATGAAGAAAAATTCATAGATGCGCTCTCAGGCAACAGGGTGTATGTTCCGTCCGTCACTGCAATAAACAAGATAGATGTCCACAAAAACATTCCCGATATAAAAGATGGGAGAACTGTCCTTGTCTCTGCAAAAACAGGGTTCGGAATAGATGAGCTCAGAAAAAAAATATTCGAATCTCTTTCACTGGTAAGGATATACATGAAGCCGGAGGGAGGAGACGCAGACATGGAACATCCTCTCGTTCTCAGAAAAGGTGCAAGAATAAGAGATGTCTGCCGTAAAATTCACCGTGATTTCGTGAAAAATTTCAGATATGCACTGGTGTGGGGACCATCCGCATCATTTCCGGGACAGAGAGTGGGCATGAATCACGAAGTTGAAGATGGCGATGTGATTACCATTGCAACCAGATAACTACTTTTTTTTCCTTATCTCCTCGACCATTTCATATGCATATCTGAGATGAGGTATTGTTATCGAGCCGCCGACTATCAGGGCAATGTTGAGAGCTTCATAGATCTCCTGGTCGCTTGCGCCCTCCTGGATGCACCTTTCAATATGATAAACAATGCAGTCATTACAACGAAGCACTGTAGATGCCACCAACCCCATCAATTCCTTCATTTTTGCAGGCAATTTGCCTTCCCTGTAAACAGAAGAATCGAG
>JAGGSL010000035.1 GCA_021159125.1 Thermoplasmata archaeon | reverse complement strand
CAGGAGATTGCTTCGCTTCGCTCGCAATGACACTCGAGACTTGACACGACACTAACCGCAAAAACGCAAAGAAGTAAGAAAAGATTATTAAGCCAGTACCCAAGCAAAAGCTTTAGTACCCAATGTAGGATTCTTAACAGATTGTAAAACTTCGCGCTCTTTGCGTCTCTGCGGTGAATAAATCTGCGCAAAAAACTCAGTTGTTGTGAATAAAGACTCTAATGTCATGTCAACTCTCAAGTGTCGGGTAAAGCCGAGATAGCTTTATCCGGGCATCCTTAGCAGTGAATTGCCAATTTACCTTTGCGTTCTTGTTGTTTCTGTACTCCTGCCATGCCCGTGCTTCTTTCCTGACAACCGCGATGTCGTCGATTCTTCTATTCAGGCACTGCCCCGTGAGCACATTCAACTCTATTTCAGCCATATTTAACCAGCTCCCGTGCTTCGGGGTGTACACAAATTCGAATCTGTCCCATAATGCTTTTGCCTTATCCGGTTGAAATGTTTCATAAAACGATCCGGGGGTATGTGTGTTCAGATTGTCCATTACCAGCGTTATTTTCTCCGCTTCTTTGTATTGATCTGCGATTTCTTCCAGAAAACAAGCCCAGTCCCGCCTGGTTTTTCTTTCGGTGGTCTTCACCATGCGCTTTCCTGCCAGTGGCTCGCAGGCCATGAAAATATTGCACACGCCGCAACGCCTGTATTCATAATCATGCCTGGCCGGTTGCCCAGGTGATGCAGGAATGGGAGTTTTTGTCTCAGCAATCAGCTGCTTTGGAGATTCATCCATGCATACAACTGGATATCGTGGATCAAACGGACGTTTATAAACGTCCAGCACCATTTCCATGTTTGCAACAAAACTGCCGTTTTGCTCCGGTGGAATTACCCATCCATTCCGTTGCCAAGGCTTGATTTCGTTTTTTTTAAAACACGGCGCACCGCTTCATGGGAGATACTGTCAATATAATTAAGCTCGACAACTTTGTCGGCTAATAACCTCAGAGACCATCTCGTAAAGCCTTCAGGTGGGTTACTACAACTCAATGCAACCAGATGGGCTTCAAAATCTCCGTCTGCTTTTTTGGTGTAAACGCGGCTTCCTTTCTTCCCGTTGAGGGCAACCTCAAAACTCTCTTCCACAAATCGCCTCTTCACGCGATCGATCTTTTTCATGCTTATGTTCAGGACACGAGCCATCTCTTCGTTGGTCGAGCGTTTTACCTGGTGCCTGCCCTCATCACACCCAAGTAAAATCAGGGCGTTGAGGATCTTTTGTGATTTGTGTTTGCCCTTGGAAGCAAGTACGCCAAGAACGTTACGTTCATCTTCGGTTAACGTCACAATGTATTTCTTCATATCCAATCCTCCCAGGTTGATTATGAAGAAATATATCACATTTCTTACGACATTACAAGGTTGACATGACAGTAGTCAGGATTGTTCTCACGATATGTTTTGAGGTAGCCAGGATGCTCATCAAG
>JAGGSL010000125.1 GCA_021159125.1 Thermoplasmata archaeon | reverse complement strand
CAAGTGATTTCACTAATTTTTTATAACCATTGCCAATAAATGCTCATGAAAATATGTAACTATTTACCTTTCTGAAGCAAAAATTCAAAAAAAATCGCAAATTGTATCTGTAAGTACAGACATACACCATACTGGATGGGATTACAAGAAATCATAAGAGAACTAAAAGAACAAAACAAAAAACTGCTGAAGGAAAACAAAGAATTGAAAGAAGAGTTGAGAAGAATCCGAAAAGAATTTGAGGAATACAAAGCAAAGTATCCTGCTGAAAATTTTATCCCTAATTTTGTTAAAGAACCTGCTAAACATAGAAGAAAAAAGAATGGTCAAAAGAAAGGTCATAAAGGGTATACTCGTAAAATTCCTAAGCGTATAGATGTAATTAAACCTCTAACAATAGAAAAATGTCCATATTGTGGTAATGAGTTAAGTAAAGTTCAGGAAATAAGGAAAAGATATGTTGAAGATATCCCGGAGATTTCAAATACAATTATCACAGAATATCAGATTGAGCGTCGTTATTGCAAACATTGTAAAAAGATGGTTGAGCCTGATATTCCAGACGCCTTACCAAATGCAAGATTTGGGTTAAGGCTTATGCTTTTGGTGGTTTTTCTGAAAGTTGGTCTGGCATTGCCGGTTGAAAAAATCACGTTTCTTCTCAAAGCTCAATACAATATTACTCTCAGCAATGGAGAAGTGATTAAAATGCTTAAGCAGGTTGCAAAAGCGTTTGGCCCATATTATAGAGAGCTTGAGCATAAAATAAAAGATGCAAGAGTGAAACACAGTGATGAGACCGGTTGGCGTATTAACGGGAGAAATCACTGGCTCTGGGTACTGATAAACAAAGAGATAGCACTCTACATCATACGGAAAAAGAGAAATTACAAGGTACCTGCAGGAATTCTTGGAAAACAAGAGGGTAATGTGATTATTAGCGATAGGCTGCAAACATACAACAATCTTGAAAAACATACAGGTTGCCATCAACAAAAATGCTGGGTTCATATAATGAGGGAATCCAGAGATTTGGCAAAGCATTACAAAGAAGCAAAGACGGTGCATAGAAGACTTAAGAGCATATACAAACAGGCAAAATCTTACAATCATAAGGCAACCGATGAACAGGTAAATAAGTTACTCGAAAGAATCGATAGAATATATCAGTTAAAATTTGAGCATTCAGAAGTCATAAAATTTGTCAGGAGTATATGCAAAACTCATAGAGAAAACCTTTTCAGATTTACACAAGATCCGGAGATAGATGGGGACAACAATCGTGCTGAAAGAGCGATACGTAAGGCAGTAATTATCAGAAAGATTAGCAGTGGCAACAGGAGCAAAAACGGAGCTGAAATTCTTGGAATTTTATTGAGCGTTATAGAAACGCTCAAACTTCAAGGGAAAAATCCCCTTGAAGAAATGAAAAATATCATTCAGGCTTCAAACGAGTAAATAGTTACGAATTCCTGATTATGCGGAAGTGGAGAAAAAATGGATGGAGTGGTTTAAGGAATA
>JAGGSL010000134.1 GCA_021159125.1 Thermoplasmata archaeon | reverse complement strand
GAGTTCTGCATGAAGGGCATCATGAATCTCAGCCATTCATTCCACTGAGCAGGGCTTGCGCCGTCTCCGACCATGTCCCCGCCGTGTATGACAATGTCGGGATTTTCACGGTTAACTGCATCCGCCACTTCCTTTGCATGGGCCCAATTGTCCCAGGTTCCGCGGCTGTCTCCGAATATCACGGCCTTGAATTCTCCGGTTGAGTAACAATGGCTGGCAAGCTCGAATTCAAAATCTTTGCTTTTCACACCATCTGAGTCAACCCTGTAATGGCCTTTGCTGAAAGTCGGAGTTATGACGACTTCATGATGATAGCCGGGCCCGCCATATTGAACGAAACCATAACTTTCGTTTTCGCCGTACTCCACGCTGTTGTTTGTTGTGGAAACAGATGTCTCCCAGACGATTGTTATGCTGTCATTCGTGACATTCTGAGTATAAGGGCCGAAAACTATCTCCTGGTGAACAGATGAAACGCCATTTAAAACGAATGAAAATGAAAGGAGGACGAAAATGCAGAATGCTGTGAATTTTCCGGTAAAATCCATATTTTCACATCACCAGGGGCAATTTATAGATTTTGGAAAGCAAAAGGAAAAGTTTTTTAGATGAATTATCTTACGGGTATGTTAGGGCCCGTGGGGTAGCTTGGTTTATCCTCGTGGCTTTGGGAGCCATGAACTCCGGTTCAAATCCGGACGGGCCCATCTTCCATAAAAGATAAAAATGTGCTGCGCATTCTCAACTATTCCCGCCTTAGCTCAGTCTGGCTGGAGCGGCCGGCTGTAGACCCAATGGCCGTCTGGCCCTGCTGCCGAAACCGGCAGGTCCCCGGTTCAAATCCGGGAGGCGGGACTCTTTTTTATGAAATTAGGCCGAGAATACTGCGTGGTCTGGAGCGCAGCGTAAGACCCGCAGATGAAAGGCCGTTTCTTTTAACTTATTAACTATTACATTTCTGTCGTGCGCGGCAGACCATAAGGTCTGCCTCTCAACGGCACGACAGGAGATCTGAAAGAATGAATACTATATGTAGCGGCAGCTATAAAAAGAATTTGGGCGACACTCGGAATAACTGGGTGACCATGATGTTTGTGACTAAATATCGATTCAACTGTTTCCGAAAACAATCACACATTGACACGTGCAGGGATGCTTTCAAGGAACTGGAACGGTTTGGTTTCGAATTCGGAGATTTTGGTTTTGCAGGAAATCATGTCCACTTCCAGGTAAACATTCCAAAAAGATATTCGGTTCAAGATGCAGAGATTATGTTGAAATCCCGTAGCGCTAAACGAATGTTTGAGCAGCATCCTGGCTTTAGGAAGCGGTATCCACACGGAAGCTTCTGGAGTGGATACGAACATCATGAGTCAACAGGAAAAATAAACTTGGAGGAATCCAGCATGTATTTGCAACAGCAGCAACATCATCATAGGATAGTTGTTATTGATGACTCACAGCAACGGCTAACCGGGTTTACCGCCGAGTGAGATGCGGCATGACCGAGCCCCTTGTGGGCGAGGGCTTGCCGAGGAACGAAGGCGGAATGGGGTCATAGGGGCGTAGCCCCTATTTCACTTTTTCAGGGTCATTATATGCTCAAGATTGCTTGAGCAAAACGTTAAATAAGCAA
>JAGGSL010000153.1 GCA_021159125.1 Thermoplasmata archaeon | reverse complement strand
TCAAATACTTCTTTCGTTGGCCTAAAATATCCGTATTTGCTTTCATTCGCTACATCAATGCCTGCCTTTCTGTAGGTAGGGCTGCTTGGGGGATGAGTTATAAGCTGCCATGCTTTGACTGCAAACTCAAATTCCTGCGGCGCTTCCTCCCGCCATCTGATTGCCGTTTCCAACTTCGGCGGCTTGTAAAATGTCTTCTGCACTTCCACAAGGCCGAAATTTTTAAAATACTCCTTCCTTGCCACGGGAAAGCCGCAGCATCCTACCTTTATCATTTTTGTCTATTAACGCCCAGATACCCATTACAGCCCGAGATGCTTTTTCACCTTTTCCAGATTCTCCGGCTTTGACTCGAAGTATTGCCTCACCGGCTCAAGCACTTCGTTCAAATATTTTGCAACAGCATTTTTCAAATCAAGGGGATGAATTTCTTTCCGGGAAAACATTTTTTCCAGCTGCATGTAATTGTCAAACTCCAGATTGCCGCCATACTTTTCATCCCTCTCTATGACCATTTTTCCGTATTCGGGGAATATCACATATTTGCATATCTCGAGTATGGGATTTTCCTCAACCACGCCTTCGGGGCAGTATGCACTCCTGATTTTGTTTTTCACATCCTTCTCGCTGTCATGTATGAATATGCAGCTCTTCGGCTTGCTTTTTGACATCTTGGCAACATCCATTCTTTCCCCGGACTCAAGGCTTGAAAGTATCGGGGTGTGCAACGCCACGGGCTTTTTTACATTCATTTTCTTTGCAATGTCGCGGCACAGCATGTGTGCATGCCGCTGGTCCATGCCGCCGTAGGCAAGGTCAAGGTCGAGATAAAATATGTCTGCAACCTGCATTGCAGGATATAGAAACTTGGAGAAATCCTTTTCTGCCTCCTCCGCCTCCCGCCCCATTATATCCATCGCCCTCCTTATTCTTGCCATAGAGGCATTTTTCGCGACTTTGAGGACGAGTTCCCAGTAACGGGCATCGTTTACGTAATCGCTTGCGTAGAGATATTTCACGTTTTTCACGCCCAGGGCAGAGAAGCAGTCTTTCATGTACTCGCCGCAGTCCCTGATCGCTTCCATGTTTCCGTTGAATTTGTCGTTGACCCATGCGTGCCAGTCTGCAAGGAGCACTGTCACTTCAAAACCTGCCTGGACAAGGTCTTTTATTTTATTTGAGCATATGTTCCATCCGACGTGTACAAGACCTGAAGGCTCAAAACCAATGTATGCCTTCTTTTCGTCCTTTCTCATAACCTCCTGAAGTTCCTCAACAGTCACAACCTCTTCCGCATTCCTGGTCACGATATCGATATCATTCATCAGAATGAAATGACGTTTCGCTTAAAAAATTATGGTGTTCCATGCTTTTCCTTCCATTCCTTTCTGAGTTCTGCGGCAATCTTTCCGTCCTCAAGGATAAGTACGCCG
This sequence comes from Thermoplasmata archaeon, assembly GCA_021159125.1. Taxonomy (GTDB): domain Archaea; phylum Thermoplasmatota; class E2; order UBA202; family DSCA01; genus VBQP01. Next base: position 226 of record JAGGSL010000153.1, on the reverse strand, counting down.
ATGTACCCGCAGTCCTTGCACACCCACTTGCTCCATATCTGCGGCAAAAGCCACTCAACATTCGGAGAGCCGCATACAGGGCAATAAAGCATCTCTCTTTCTGTTTCGTTTTTCTCCTCCCCTTCCTTATCCTTTTCCACACCCATATAGAAAGCAGGGCAATAAAAAGGTTTGGCACGCTATTTTATAGAATGAGACGCAGCCTCTACATTGCATGAGTTTGGAT
>JAGGSL010000061.1 GCA_021159125.1 Thermoplasmata archaeon | reverse complement strand
GTCACATACGGCGCCCAGAATCCCGGGAGGGTAACAGGATAAAATGTGTCCATGTCTGGCCCATTGAAGTCATACGGGTATGGCCACCAATCTTCCATGACCGCCTCATATCTCGGGGTTATTATTCCTGTATCTCCAGAGAAGCTGTCGCCGTTAGCAATCATATGGATTGCACCCCATTTCTGCCCAAGGAACATCGGAACTGCTTTATTTCCACCAACATCCTTGAATTTCGGACTTCCTGCAGATACTGTCATGGTTGTTGGTGTGGACGAGATTGTTGCATCCTGGTCAAATACGGTTGTTATTGTATCTTCAAAACTGCTTCCGTCAACTGCTATGACGGCAGTGCTCGAAGAACTCCATTTGGTTGTAGCTATATCTGCTGCTGCCTTTATCGGGTCAGCATCTACATGGTATTCGGTTGCAGTAATTCCGTGTCTTGCCAGATATGCGTTCCAGTCGTCAAGCAGGTATTGTGTGGTATCATCAACAGTCGTAAACCATGTTGGCACATAATCACAGCCCTGGTACACTATCGGGGAAACATATCTCTTTCCATCCTCAAGGTAATTGGCCGCAGGTATTGCTGCAAGATATCCATACTCGTCTGTACTACCATCAGGAACATCATTTACAATAAATGTTTGTGCTACGGGCGTTATATCCGGCTGCGGAATCGGTCCTGGTGGCGCTTCTACGGAAACTCCAACTTCTAGAGTCATCTGGTATCCGCCAGAGCCATAAAGGAAGTAGTTAGATGGCCACTTGCTTGTATCCCATCCCGGGAACGCATCTATCTTTATTTTCCACGTTCCAGATGCATCTGCTGGATATTCGAGAGTGTCATCACCATACCACTGTGCGGAGTATACCCACTCACCGCTTGGATTGTACAGATGTACATCAAAATCTGACTTGTCAGGGCATTTCAGTGTAACCTTTATTCCCTGACCGGAGTTGGCGGTAAAGCTGTACCAATCTGCCCAATCTGTTGAATCAAGATATCCGTCGTATGATCCGGGTGTTATTGACATTGCTGAGTCAATGGTGTTTCCTGCATCTTTTCCGCTGCCTGCATCATTCTGTCCAACCAGCGAGATATCCAGCGTATAGGATCCGGCTTCTGCACCATCCCCTGTATATATATGCAGGAAGTATTTTCCTGTTATGTCGGCAGTATACTCGAGTGATTCTGGTGTCGTGCCGGTATTTTCAGATGATGCCACAGTTGTTGCCTGAGAGTCCACAAGCTCCATGTCATAGTTAGAGTCAGGCGTCATTTCTATGCTTATTTTCTGTCCCTGGCATACCGAGAAATAGAACCAGTCATTTTTATCGCCACTTGGGTCAAGCTGCCCTGTGGTTCCTCTACCTGGTGCAGCATCATTTGGTTCTCCTGGATATATTGGCAGGGACTGCAATATGGAATTGCCTGTGTCCGTATTATAGTTCATATCGTTCTCTTCTTCGCCCGTATATGATGCTGTCGATGCCTCATCAGACGGTATTTCCCTTACAGACTTATCAAGCACGTACGGTTTTTCTTCACCATTTCCGCTGCCTGGTGTTACATCAACTGTATCTTTATTTTCCACTGGCAAAGAGTCCATAGCCGCATTTTTGTTCTGTGCAGTCATTCCTACGAATGCCCCAGATATCATCAACACTGCTATTAAAACTCCTATTGCCGCTTTTGCCTTATATTTGCTCATTTTATTGCCTCC
>JAGGSL010000130.1 GCA_021159125.1 Thermoplasmata archaeon | reverse complement strand
AGGCAAAACTTAAAAGATGCTTTTCAATAAGAGGAAGGTGAACATCGAGGAGATTGCAAGGAAACATGCTCTGATAAATGCTGTGAAATTTGATGGGAAGGCTGATTTCAAGGCAGTCATAGGAAAGGTTATGGCTGAGGTGAAAGCAAACGCCAGAGAAGTCATCCCTGTTGTAAAAGGAACAGTTGAGGAGGTCAACAAACTTACATTGCAGGAGCAGCAGGAGGAAATGGAACGTCTGGGAATAGTTATAGAAGAAAAAGAAAAGAAGGAGAAAGGGCTGCCTCCCCTGCCGCATGCAGAAAAGGGGAAGGTTGTAACGCGATTCCCGCCCGAGCCAAATGGCTACCTGCACATAGGGCATGCGAAGGCAGCAATTGTGGATTATGAGTACGCAAGAATGTATGACGGCACCTTTATTTTAAGATTTGACGACACGAATCCTGCAAACGAGTCAAAGGAGTTTTACGAGGAGCAGAAGGAGGATCTGAAATGGCTGGGAGTGGAATGGGATAGAGAATACAGGACTTCGGATAATTTGCCTGTGCATTACGAGCTTGCAGAAAAACTGGTGAGAGATGGCTATGCATATGTATGCACGTGCAGCAGCGAAGAAACAAGCAAAAACCGCAGGGCAGGGAGGGAATGCAAATGCAGGAAGAGTATGACAATGGAAAAATGGAAGGAATTCTTTTCAATGGAGGAGGGAAGCGCTGTTCTCCGCCTCAAGGGAGATATGAAATCGGAGAATTCCGCAATGAGAGACCCCACTCTCTTCCGCATAATAGATGAGCCGCATCCAGTTCATGGAAAAAAATACAGGGTATGGCCCACCTACGATTTCTACGGGGCTGTGGAAGACTCCCTGTCAGGAGTAACGCATCCGTTCCGCACAAAAGAATATGAACTAAGAGATGAAGTTTACTTCTACATACTTGAATGCCTTGGTCTGAGGAAGCCCCACCTCATGGAATTTGCCCGTTTGTCCATAGAGGGAATGCCTGTTTCGAAGCGAAAGATAAAACCGCTTATTGAAAATGGACTGGTGGACGGATGGGATGACCCCCGGCTTCCGACATTGAGAGGACTGAAAAGGAGAGGCATTCTTCCGGAAGCAATAAAAAAATTTGTTCTTTCGCAGGGCATTTCGCGGGTTGAAAGCATCGTAACATTCGACCAGGTGGAGGCCGCAAACAGAAAAATTCTTGACAGCATTGCAAGGAGGTATTTCTTTGTGGCAGAGCCTGTTAAGCTGGTGGTTGAGAGCGCTCCGGAAAAGGAGGTCGAGCTTAAGCACCATCCATCAGAGGAGATGGGCTCAAGGAGAATGAAAACCTCTGGCATATTTTTCATTTCGGGAGAGGATGCCGCAGATTTGAAGGAAGGAGAAGTGTTCAGATTGAAGGATTTGTACAACGTAAAAGTTGTCAGCAAAGGCAATTTCATAGAAGGAAAATTTTCCGGCAATGATATGATAGAAAATGCAAAAAAAATACAGTGGGTGACAGATGAGCATGTTGAAATGGAAGTGCTTATTCCGGGCAATCTTTTCATTGGCGAGAAATTCAACGAAAACAGCTTGAAAATTGTGAGGGGATATGCAGAGCCCTCGATAAAAAATGTGCAACATGGAGAGATAGTGCAGTTCGAACGATTCGGTTTCGTGAGAATTGAGAAAGATGAAAAAATAAAAGGAATAATGGCTCATAAATAAAGAGATGAAAATGAGCATAAGTTCATCTGATGTGAGCACTGTTATAATGCTGGCAACAATTTAATTACCATTTCAAATAGCCAAATTTTAATAATGCT
>JAGGSL010000026.1 GCA_021159125.1 Thermoplasmata archaeon | reverse complement strand
AACATTCCACCATCATCAACGCCCACTGCTGTAATAACTGAAGGATCGAATGTTATGTCACACTGCGCACCTGATACGGGCTGCAGCGGGTCAATTGTTATGGATAGCGAGAAGTTTGTATTAGCAGGCAACAATTTAGAAGATGGCTCTATGCTTACAGGTATGCTTCCAACCGAAACAGTGGCATTTAATATTGAAATATCTACTGCTGTTCCTGTTGCGTTTGATATTCCTACATTCTCCAACTCAATTGGAGAAACGCCTACCAATGACTTTGCTTGGAATGTCACAACTGCAAACGTACCGCTCTCAGAAGTGGTATTAGACCCTGTGTTAAAAGCGATAATTCCTTCTATTACCCCACTTGTATTATTTATATCGATAGGACCAAACCACCAGTCAAACATTCCACCGTCAGAGACGCTTATCGCAGTAAGCAACGAAGAGTTGAATCTCAAATTACACTGCACTGCTGTTATGGGCTCTGCCGGGTCTATGGTTATATTGACGGTGAAAGTCTCATTGAAAGAAACGCTCTGTGAAGATGGTTCCACTGCTATCACTGTTTCTCCCTGAGCATTAGCATATCCACTCATACCAACAAAAGCTGACACTATTAAAACAAAAGAGATGAGAGGGAGGATTGCCCCCCTGATGTTTCCGGTTTTCCTGTTATGCCTCATTTTAATCACCACTTGTGCCTATTCAGCCTGTCCAGTTCTGGCCAAGCATCACTATATCTCCGACATTGATCACTCCGTCACCGTTCAAATCTTCGGGTATCCATCCTGGTTCGCCTGTTTCACCCCAGTGCTGCGCTATCATTGCCACATCAAATATGTTCACTCTTCCATCTCCATTCAGATCAGATGGTATAGGCGGTACATAGCATTCTGCATCAGGTGTTGTTCCGCTGGTTGGCAGTGCTTCCTGGTTTCCAAGCAGGTCAGTTGCAACAGAGTAGAACTGGTAGTAACCTGGCTTATAGTATCCTGGATCAAGTGCGATGATGAATGACCAGTTGTATGGCTCCGTGGTGGCTGCGCCGTCGTAAAGCATCCAGTCGCTCCAAGTAACGTTATCGGTGCTGTAACGGTAGTAGAGTGCCACTTCACTCACGCCAACGCTGTCGGTTGCCTCACCTGTTATGGTGAAAGGCATCGACTGTTCATATGGACTGATAGCATTTACATGAGATTCGGGTGGTGTATCATCGACCAGGAACTTCTGCTTTCCTTCATCGCTTACATGTCCGAGCATGTCTGTTGCCTTGAAGAATATTGTGTGCACGCCTTCTGTAAGGTCAAATTCGCCAGGTGTTATTGAGTAGTTTGCCATATGCGCTCCATTGAAGCTTGGTGATTCATGCCATCCTGTTCCGTCAAAGTTCCACATTATCTTGTCAACGCCCCACCAGTCCTCTTCAGGCATATCAGTTGCATTTATCCATATAGGTGTGCTTGAGGTTATCGCATGGCCAGCCTCTCCGCCAATATCTATCGGCACTACTGGCGAACCGTATTCCTTGGTCACAACCGGCGGTTCCGTATCTGCCAGCACAAGGCATCTTGCATCATAGTCTTCTGGATACCATGCAAACGGCTCTGTCTCCATATTGCCTACACAGTCATATGCAATAGAGCGGAAGTGATAGTAGCCGGCGCCTTCAGGAGCATCGAATGAAAGAGTCCAGTTGGGCACATTGTGTCGCTCGCTCCAGGGCACATTGTATGTCGCATACAATGTCCAGTCGCCGTATGTCACATTGTAGTGGCTGTATGAATAGTATAATTCAACCTTGCATACTCCGACAGGGCCAGAGTCCTCATAACCATGGTCTGTGATGTTTACAACCGTTATGTTGAACGGCACGCTCTCACGCTGGAATGGTGTTATATTCTGAACCATTGAGGTTGGTGGCATGTCATCAACAAAGATGTGCTGCTTGCTCTCGTTCCAGTCCTCAACATGGCATACCCTGTCCTTTGACCAGTGATATAACTCTATTATTCCCTGGCTATT
>JAGGSL010000037.1 GCA_021159125.1 Thermoplasmata archaeon | reverse complement strand
ATAAATACCGGGATAAGTATTTCAATGCGGTTATTCCTTTGCCAACATGCTTGCCCATGTTTAACAGCATAAAAAATATATTGATTCAATTCAACCACTTACAGATTTAAAAATGGCCGAGTGGCACTACATTTGTTTCATTTTGTTAATTTATCGTTTTTTTAGTTCGTCCTGGTGATAGTAATGTTTTCAGTGCGTTATAAATCTTTTTCAATTTTGGCTCGGCAGTGGTCGTTTTTCTAACATGCAGGGTACGGCCATCTTTTTGTTTAAATGTAGCCGTAACCCGTTGTTGTCCTGAAAGTATTTTTCTTAAGGAAGACCAACTATCGTTGATACCATTATTTTTCAGCTTTCGTCTGATGACTTGGACAGCCTGATATGCCAAAACCGTAATAAACAGATGACCTTCAACTCGCTCTTCTTTGTGATGGTAAACTGGTCGCAAACCGAGCTCTGACTTCAAACTTTTAAATACCGCTTCCAAGTCGGTTAACATTGTATAGGTTTTCCATAGAGTGGCTTCATCCCATTGGAGTTCGTTGGTTCGTAAACAATAAATTCCAGGATGGGTCAGCTTGGTTCCTTCTATCGGTTTTTGTTTCCAGGTTATCCCGGTTACTATGGAACCTGATTCATCCAAACTTAAATCAATATGATAGTGCCGGCCGATTCCTTTACTTTTTTCTTTCAGGCGGCCTATGCGCTCTAGAACTTTATCTCGTTTCCTGGTTCCCCGGGGTTTGGTGAGACTATCGGCAATTTTCTGCAATCCCGCTTCAAAACGAGCAACAAAACGTTCTGTAATAGCTTTTTCTTTTGCTTCTCGCTGTTCGGAATAACAGTAGAGCCGGGCTTCACTTTTTTCTTCGTTGATCACTTTATGGATTTTAATGGGATGATCCGAAGCTGTTGAAATGTCTATGGCTTGATCCGCATTGAAACTGCGGGTTTGTTCACGACTTACGACCAGATAACGGTAATGGTGCTCAATCAGCCAATCTATATTTGCTTGGGTTGCAATACCCCGATCCATAACAACCAGGGCCCCCTCGGGAGCCTTTAGTTTATCAAGCATTATTTTCAGGGTTTTGGACTCGGAAACATTACCTTCAAACATTTGCGAAGCACGAACAAAACCACTGTCATCCAAGACCAGACCGAGAGTAACAAGGGGGCAATCACTTCGTTTTTCCTTGGAATGTCCCCGCTGGGCTTTATCATTATTTGCCGCCGTTCCTTCAAAGAAGGTATTGGTTAAATCATACAGGGTTACAGTCGTGGTTAAAGAAAATAAATCACTTATATTGGTAAAAAGGGCAGCTTCAATCTGTTGACGATGTCGCACCAGCAAATCTGATACCCGGTACAAACGCATAATTGACATGGCTTCAAAATCAACATCCATTAATTCACCGATGCCGCTTTGTTCGGTGAGCCATTGCCACGTCGCACGTTCGCTGCCGGGTTCTGCCATGCGACCAATTATGGCACCGACCGCAACCTCTCGCTGCACTTTATTAAAACCGACTTCTTCAAGAATTTTCGGTAGATTAAGTGATTTGATCGCCTCCAAACCAACGTGTTCAACGCCAATTGATCGTGGACGGACCAATTCAAGTGAAGCAACATCTACTTCTTGGTAGTCAGGAGTATCATCATTCTCTTTACACTCTGATCGGTTGGCAATTAAACGGGCTGCGTAGTGTTGCGCAATTTGTTCTATTTCTTCTGGCGGAGTTTCCAGGGTTAATTGGCCGGAAATGATATCATCAATTCTCGTGCACAGCTGACCCCACTGTTCCCGGGGAAGTGAAAAATGTCGTCCCAGATTCAGTAGAGTTTGCTGACGAACCTTGTTTCCAATTCTTTTGGAAGCAACAAGGCGAAAGGTGTAATAAACTTTGCCGTCAGCAGATGAGCCAGTTTTAGTTTGCCGGATAAACATAACATAATTTATAGCTGATCTTTGACTGGTAGTCAAGGTGATAATTTATTTCATGGCACTACGCGTGAAAATCAGCAAATCGACCCCTGAAATCATTATCTTTTTTTGAAATTTATGGGAGAAAATGACCTTTTTTACTGAAATCTTGTTAAACATGGGATAATTGCCTGCGTCTGATCCTTTTGAGTATCTGAAAGGTTGAGATCCATAAACATATTCATGCC
>JAGGSL010000030.1 GCA_021159125.1 Thermoplasmata archaeon | reverse complement strand
TCTGTATACCGGTACATCGTAAGCATATCTTACAATTTTTCTGAATTGCTTATCCTTGAATGCCTTTATTTTTCCGGCATCATCCCTCCACACCCTATCAGTGTCTACAAAATAACCTTTCAGCAGATGGTAAATTATAACGGGATTCATCAAACTTGTCATGGGTGTTTCAATAAACATATTAAAGGTATAAATATTTTGATGGATTGAAAAATGTCGATAGATTATACACCGAGATTGTATAATTTACCAGGTAGCAATATGAACAAAGAAGGTTTGCCCTCGGTAAAAGTATATATATTTGGAATGCATATACGGATTTCAGGAGGAAGAAAAAATGGCAGATAAACCTCATATGAACCTGGTTACGATAGGGCATGTAGACCACGGAAAATCTACACTTGTAGGTAGATTGCTGTTAGAAACTGGTCAATTTCCGGCCCATATTGTGGAAAAGTACAAGGAAGAAGCAAAGGCGAAAGGAAAGGAGTCCTTTGCTCTTGCCTGGATAATGGACAAAGTGAAGGAAGAGCGAGAGAGAGGCGTTACCATAGACGTTGCGCATAAGAGATTCGACACAAACAAATACTACTTTACGGTGATAGACGCTCCCGGACATAGAGACTTTGTAAAGAACATGATTACCGGCACTTCTCAGGCAGATGCGGCAATACTTGTGGTCGCGGCTCCAGAGGGCGTAATGGCCCAGACAAAGGAGCATGCATGGCTTGCGAGAACTCTCGGAGTTAAACAGATGATTGTCGCGATAAATAAAATGGATGCAACAAACCCGCCATACAGCGATAAGAGATTCGAAGAAGTGAAAGCAGAAGTCGAGAAATTGCTTAAGACCATCGGATACAAGAGCGATGATGTGACTTTCCTGCCGGTATCCGCTTTTGTCGGGGACAATGTAGTGGAGAAAAAGGAGCTAAGCTGGTGGGACGGACCCACACTCATTGAAGCACTCGATAATTTCAAGGTACCCGAGAAGCCAATTGATAAACCCCTCAGATGGCCTATCCAGGATGTATATTCAATTACAGGAGTGGGCACAGTTCCCGTAGGAAGAATAGAAACCGGAGTGATGAAGCCAGGAGATAAGCTTATCATTGTGCCATCAACACAGCCCGGCGGCGTCACCGGAGAAGTGAAATCAATAGAAATGCATCATGAAGAAATTCCACAGGCAGTGCCCGGGGATAACGTTGGCGTGAATTTGCGCGGTGTGAGTAAGAAGGATATCAGAAGAGGAGATGTCGCAGGACATCCTGATAATCCACCCACGGTTGCAAGAACATTCACAGCTCAGATAATGGTGCTGAATCATCCTTCAGTGATTACGGTCGGCTATACACCCGTTTTCCATGCATACACAGCTCAGGTAGCATGCAAATTCGAGGAATTGCTCAAGAAATTAGATCCGAGGACCGGTGAGGTAAAAGAAGAGAATCCTGATTTCATAAAGACAGGAGATGCTGCAATAGTGAAAGTAAGACCGACAAGGCCAATGGTGATAGAAAAGGCAAAAGAGATACCGGAAATGGGAAGATTCGCCATAAGAGATATGGGTCAGACCGTTGCAGCTGGAATATGCATAGATGTAGAGCCTAGGTAAACTGCTGGACATGTCACAAAAAGCGAGAGTATCTCTAACCGGAACCGATGCAAAGAAAATCGAGGATGTTTGCAAGCAAATCAAGATGATAGCGGAGCGTACCGGCACTCAAATGAGTGGGCCAATACCGCTCCCCACCAAACATCTCAGAGTACCGTGCAGGAAAAGTCCTGACGGAGAAGGCACCGAAACATGGGACAGATGGGAAATGCGCATACATAAAAGACTCATAGAGCTGGATGCTCAGGACCGTGCGTTGAGACAGCTGATGCGTATCCAGGTACCGGACGGAGTGAACATTGAAATTATGCTCAAGTCCTGAAATTCTTAACCCCAAATTTTTTTATTTTACATTTTCTTTTGATTGTTTAATTGCTGAGGTAGCCAAGATAGGACTAAGGCGCCAGCCTTGAGAGCTGGTGGGGCTTTCGCCTCGCGAGGGTTCAAATCCCTCCCTCAGCGTAATTTTACTGGTAAAAAACGTGATATTTGATTTGCCCGAGGTGGTTTTATTACACAAAGCAGCATTCATCGAAAACAAATAATATTTTAATTCCCAAACCATTATAATGGGACATGGAAATGAGA
>JAGGSL010000094.1 GCA_021159125.1 Thermoplasmata archaeon | reverse complement strand
TTTGTAGGTGTTATCATGGGGTCGTTTCTCTATGATAGTCGTTCTGCTTTTTTCATTTATGGGAAGCGCCAGAACGAAACTGCCGATATGGACATGCCTTAGATGATGGAGCGGACTGTATTGTTATACTATCCATTCTACTATCCATTCATAAATCGACTATTCCAACCCGTCAACATCTCTGTTTATCGGACGAAGTTTTTTATTTTCGGAGTGCTGTTTACATCCATTTGTCAAGCCCGTATTGTTCTCTTGTATCAAGGTCTGGCAGGCCGAATGCGCCCTGAATGAAGTTTTTTATCATCTCGGTATACCATTCCATGTCTAGCTCCTTCCTGTCCTTCAGAAGCTCTATAGGATACATGTAGTGGATGGGCTTTACTCCGCTCTTGGTGGGGTTCTTCATGCCTGGCAGCGGCTTTTTTGTAACAACGAACTTAAATTTTCTCCTCACCTTTATTTTTCCGAGCAGGCTTTCTATCGCTTCGGCTCTCTTTCCGTACACGGATCGGGAGCCGTTTGGATTCGGCTTGTAGCGAGCAGGCGGCTGGATGGACTGCACAAGGGTGAATGCATCCATTCCGAATTTTTCTATGTCCAGAGATGAGACCTTTTCCATCGTGATTCTCTTTATGGATTTCTTTACGCTTTCCCTTGCCTCTTCTTCATCTTCCCAGCTTGCATTTTCTCTCAGAACATCCAGCATTATATCCTTCAAAACTATTCTCGCAATATCGGGCTTGTCACTTCCCTTGAAGTTATTTCCCTTTGTTATCATCTCCACTTTCCCGTCCTCTGCATCGAATATGAGATAATTTTTATGCTTCACAAAAATCATTGCATCATGCTCCTCAGGCTCCAACTCAAACTCAGGGTAATTCAGTTCCTTTCTCCAGCGCTCGTTACAGAAATTTATAATGTTTATCGCTTCATCTGGCATTATTATCCAGTTCTCCTTCTCAACATTGATACCGAGCGCTTCGGCCAATTTCCTTGGCGCCGAGCGCGAGCAAGCCATGTATATGCCGTCTGTATCGCCATAAACGACTCTTGCCCCTCTGCTGTTGAGCACTTTCAGCGTGTCGTTCAGTATGCGCTGTCCCTTTGTGGTTATTAGGGCTGCGCCCCACAGATTGAACTGCCTGCAGGAAACACGGGGAGCGGAAAGTATGCCATGCGTGCCTGCATTCCTTGCCCCTTTCAGCGATTGATATATCATCGCAAGCCTCTTTTTCTCCTCGCCTTCTGCCTTCTTCATCTCTGCCTTTATCTTGCCTATGAAATTCATTATCCCGCCCATCGCCAAATTTACAAGGCCCGGTTCTTTGGATACCTTTACCCCTATCATCACACCTTTGTCAACAAAATCTTCTGTCGCCTCTCTCATTTTGAATCCTGCCCTCATAAATTCCTCGGGCACTTTCTTGAGCCATACCCAGTCATCTGCCTCCTCATCCTCTCTTGCAACTCTCACAGTATCAGCACCTGCATTCACGGCCCTCAGTATGGTGGGATACATTGCTCCGACGTCTGCAACAATGACGGTATACCATGGAATGAAATGGGAGTTTGCATCTTTATCCGGCTTTATCGTCATGCCTCCCGGAAAATGATAGGCAATCCCCTTGCTCTCCCTATCGTAAATCAGGAAAGGATATTCAACCCAATCGGGCATCTCATCTCCGTACTTGGCGATCCTCATCACTTCTTTATCGCTCTCCTTTCTCGCCTTATCTGCTATCTCCTCTCTGGTCCTCCCGAACTTTCCTATCTTCGATGCCACTCCAAAAACTCTGCAGGTGGCAGGCATTATCTTTTTCTGCCTCGCAGCCCTCACCATGGCCATGTAATCCCACATTTTCGTGGCGCCGGAAGGCAGCAAAATCTCAAATGGCATTCCAGTGGTGAAGGCCAGCGGCATCGCCTGCTGAAGCAGGTACATGGCTATCGCTTCCTGCTCCATGACATCCTGGCGGTTGTAAAGCATTGTTTTGCTGTCAACATCCATTTCCTGGGGCGTGAGATTGAGACGTCCCTCTATATTTACTCCCAAAAAGGCGGCAACGCTTCCGAGCGTGTATTCATCCAGGTTGTAAAATTTTCTTGCTGCCTGATATGTATCAAAGCTTGAGGGATAGAAAATTGCAACATCAGTAGGGGTGCCAAAATGGAAAGATTGGTCTCGCCTTACATATTTTTCCATAAAATATTTCAGCTCTTTTGCTTCCTCATCAGATAGTACCGAAGAATTTTTCAGAATATATCTTGCCCTCTCGTATATCTGGAGATTGTCAAAACCTATGATATTGTGGCCAGTGATTATGTCAGAATTGCTTAAAACCCTGCATATCTCTATCAGATTTGAAATTTCTTCGTCTTCA
>JAGGSL010000115.1 GCA_021159125.1 Thermoplasmata archaeon | reverse complement strand
TCGGTTATATCCCTCACAATAACAAGTTCTGCCGTTCCTCCTTCATAATTAATTAGAGAAACATTGAATTCTGCAAATATTTTGCCTCCGTCCTTTCTTTTTATTACCGCCTCATAAAAACTTTCCACCTTCTCCCCTGCCATTCTTTTTTTGTATTTATCCACAACTTCTTTTAAAGATTCCTCTGAGATGAATTTGCTGAACGGCTGGTTTATAACATCCTGCTCTGAATAGCCTCCCATTTCCAGCAGGCGGGGATTGGCAAATACCATTAAGCCGTCCTTTATGATGCATATCCCATCATTTGCGTTTTCGATAAGTGTGCGGTATTTCTCCTCGCTCTCTTCAAGTTGTTTTCGTATGAGTATCCTCTGGTGTGCAATGGATGCCTGCCGTATGAACGTCTCTACAACTGTCTTATTCTCCAGTTTCTCCCCTTTCTTCATAACTATGGTTATGTTGCCGAACAGCTCCTTTCCTCTCACAATGTCAATTGAATAGATGTCTCCGATTCCAAGCAGTTTTTTGATTGCAGAGGCAACTCTTTTCGGTATCTTTCCCTGTGTTAAATCCGATATTCCGTCCTCCAGCCGGACGAGTTTTTCCCTCATCGCACTGTACTTGTCACTGATTTTGAATTCCATCCCGACGGGGTCTTTGCCCAGGATTTTCAGAAGAGAAGATGCATGTTTTCCGATTCCCTCTATCATCTCCACCTGAAGGGTGCGGGAAGACGGGTTGTGGGACGATACCACGACAATGGAATCGCCCGACATTTTCTTCACGCTTTTTGCAATAAATTTGTACAGTTCTCCGGATGATGATATCTCGTTAAGCTTTGCCACCGAATCTGCCAGGAATTTAAGGTCTTCAATGTGTTTCACTCTCTCCGATATGTCTCTGAAAACTGTCACAAACTGTCCCCTGCGGGGTGAAAAAACAGATATTTCAAGATATTTTCCGAGAGGCGCAGAGAACGCCTCAAATCTGGAAGAGCCACCTTCCAGTGCAATCTTTCCATACTCTTCAATGAATCTTCTGTCCACATCTGGCAGCACTTCTGTTACTCTCTTCCCCACCACATCTTTAGCTTTCAATCCCGTTTCTCTTTCAAAGGCGTCATTGACTTCCAAAAACACATAATCAATCGGCTTTCCTTTCTTATCAGTAACAACCTCATGGATGGCGATAGCATTGATGGAGTTTTCAAACAGGGAGCGGTACTTTTCTTCGCTCTCTTCCAATGCTTCTATGAGCTGTTTCAGCTGCGTTATATCTTTGGCATGGTGAATAACTTTTGCTATATTCTTTCCCTCAAAAACGGGCGAAACAGTTACAAGGAATATGCCGCCGAGCGCATCCATCTCAATTGATTCTGCTTCTGGACGCCCGGAACGAAGCAATTTTTCCATGGGGCAACCCTCTGCCACTTTATGGTCCTCATGGAAGAACTCAAAACATTTTTTGCCTATGATTTCTTCCTTTTTCTTTCCGAGCGCTTTGAGCGTGGCGGGATTTGCATCCAGTATGGTATGATTTTTTGCAAGAACAATGACCGGGTCGCTTACTGAATTGAAAATAGCCTTCCAGTCATCTCTTGATTTAATCAATTCATCCTGAGTTTTCTTGAGTTCAGTTATGTCTTCTACGACTCCGTCATAATAAAGCGTTTTTCCATCTTCATCTCTCACAGCAACAGCACTCTCTCTAACAAAAATGGTTGACCCGTCTTTTCTCTTCCATGCCTGCTCGCCCACAAAATATCCCTTTTTCTCAATTTCTTTTATGAATTTCTCTCTCTTGTAGTCGGGTTCATAGTATCCTTCTTCATTCAGATCTCTCCTTTTCAACTCCTCCTCGCTTTCATAACCAAGAAGTTTTACAAGGAACGGATTTGCCATCAAAATTTTTCCGTCAGGCGTCGTTCGGTACATGCCCACAGTGGCATTTTCAAAAATACCCCTGAAACGGGCTTCGCTTTCTTTCAATTTCTCTTCTGCTTTTTTGCGCTCTGTTATGTCTCTCACAAACTCGGCCACGCCTATCACATTTCCAGATTCATCTTTTATGGGATAACTGAACAATTCTATGTATTGCTTGAAAGGGTCTGATACAATTTCTCTCTCCATTTTCCCTGATTTCATGCAGCGCAACGATGGGCATGGGTCGCACGGCTTTTTTCGGTTGTGATATGCTTCATAACATTTTTTTCCAACTAGTGGCATGCTTTTTTCATACCATTTTTCCATTGTGCTGTTGACGTACTTTATAGTGAGGTCTTTATCGAGAACGCTTATGCCGTCCTGCACACTTTCAAATACATTTGAAAGTAAGATTTCCTTCTCTTTAAGTTTCCTTTCTTTGTAAATAGAGTCAAGTGCAAAGGCTATGTCGCCGCTTATTTCCTTAAGCAGTCCTGTCTCCTCTTTATTAATCTTTTTTGATTGGATGATGTACAGAAATGCACGGGTGCTATTCTTT
>JAGGSL010000063.1 GCA_021159125.1 Thermoplasmata archaeon | reverse complement strand
CAAGAGCGGCTTACGAAAAAACTGTCCTGGGTATGTGCAAAGGAGGAAAGGCGTTTGTTCCTCAGAAGGAATGGCTGCCTACTTTTGATGAGCTTCCTCCAGGCGGCTCTATTGCAACCATGCAGACAGACGCAGGGCTTGTGGGCATAGGCTCATTCATTGAAAACAAAACAGGAGGATGGAGAACTTTCATGCCCATTGTCGATAAAAACAAATGCATAGGGTGTAAAATATGCTGGTTTTACTGCCCCGAAGGATGCATTGAGATGGTTGACAACAAGGCTGTTGTGGATTATGATTACTGCAAGGGATGCGGCATATGTGCTAACGAATGCCCGACCCATGCAATAACTATGGAGAGGGAAAGGAGGTGAAAAAATGCTTCAAAAATTAGAAAGGAAAAAGATGGTTGTAACGGGTGATTATGTCGCTGCATATGGCGCCTTGCTCTGCGATGTGGACGTTGTTGCTGCATATCCCATCACGCCCCAGACTTACATCGTGGAGGATTTCTCAACTTTTGTGAATGACGGAATAACAGATGCAGAATTCATAAAGGTGGAGTCGGAGCATTCTGCCATGTCAGCCACAATAGCGGCGGAGGCGGCAGGCGCAAGGACATTCACAGCAACATCATCACAGGGACTTGCCCTCATGCATGAGATGCTTTTCGTTGCTGCTGCTCTTCGCATGCCCATAGTCATGCCTGTTGTGAATAGAACGCTCGCCGCGCCCATAGGAATATGGTGCGAATACAATGACACAATGCCGGAGCGAGATACAGGCTGGATGCAGGTTTACTGCGAGAACAATCAGGAAGTGCTTGACATGATTATACAATCATACAAAATAGCGGAACATAAGGATGTGCTGCTTCCGATTATGCCCACGCTTGATGCATTCATTCTTTCTCATACTGTTGAGCCTGTGGATGCACCTTCAAGCGATGAGGTAATGGAATTCCTCCCGCCTTACGAACCCGAGGCGGTGCTTGATACCGAAAAGCCGATGACGATAGGCTCTTTCGCTCCTCCAGAATATATACAGGAGATTCGTTACCAGAACGAGCAGGCAATGCAGAATGCAAAGCGTGTGATAAAGGAAGTGAATGATGAGTTTGCCGCCAAATTCGGAAGGGATTATCATGGGCTTATTGAGGAATACAGATGCGACGATGCAGATGCAGTTGTGATAACGCTCGGAACTGTCACGGGAACAGCACGCGAGGTCGTTGATGAAATGCGAGAGGAAGGCAAAAAAGTGGGCTTGGTGAAGTTAAGATTCTTCCGCCCGTTCCCCATAGAGGAATTGAGAAAAGTAGCAAGCCATGTGAAAGCCATGGGCGTTTACGACCGCTCCATATCTTTCGGCTCTGGCGGCCCGACGTTCATAGAGGTAAGGAATGCGCTTTACGGCTATGACATTCCTGTGGTAAACTTCCTTGCAGGATTGGGCGGCAGGGACGTTGTCAAAGCAGATGTGAGAAAAATGTTTGAAAAGACGCTTAAGGCGGCAGAGGAAGGAAAGGCTGAGAAGGAAATTGTATGGATAGGTACCAGGGGGGTGGAAGAATGAATATAAAGGATTTGCCAGAGAAGAATTTGTTCACGCAGGGGCATACAGCATGCCCTGGATGCGCGGCACCAATAATAGTGAGAAACATGATGCGCATACTTGGGGAAGACACAATAGTCTATGCACCTGCAAACTGCCTTCTCGTTTTCGGTGGCACGTATCCATACATAGCATGGAAGGTGCCATACCTCCATGAGGCGTTTGAAAATACGGGTGCATGCATTTCGGGAGTGAAGCGTGCGCTGAAGAAGAAAGGAAAGAAGTCCACGGTCATAGGATTTGCTGGCGATGGCGGAACTTATGACATAGGAATACAGGCATTGTCAGGGGCTGCAGAAAGAAATGAGGATGTCATCTACGTTTGTTATGACAATGAAGCATACATGAACACAGGCATACAGAGAAGCGGTTCCACACCTTACGGGGCAGCGACCACAACAACGCCTGCGGGCAAAAAGATTCCAGGAAAGACGCATCACAAGAAGAACATGGCAGAGATAATGAGGGCTCATGAGATACCGTATATGGCAACAATGAGCATCTCCTATCCCAGAGATTTTCTCAGGAAGGTGGAGAAGGCAAAGGACATAGAGGGATTCAGATATCTGCACGTGCTTTCTCCATGCCCAACAGGCTGGAGGCATGACCCTGCAAAGACGATAGAGATAGGCAAGAAGGCTGTCGAGAGCGGAATGTGGACTCTTTATGAAGCAGAGTATGGCGAAATAACGGATATATACAAGCCGCCCAGGAAGATACCTGTTGCAGATTACATAAGGGGACAGGGGCGTTTCCGTCATTTCACGGACGATATGGTGGAAGAATTGCAGAGATGGGTTGACAGAAAGTGGAAGCAGATGTACGGGGAGTTGCCCGAGGAGAAGCAATCTCCCTAAATTCGAGATTTCTCACTC
>JAGGSL010000155.1 GCA_021159125.1 Thermoplasmata archaeon | reverse complement strand
GGAAGAATTCGTTCCCGGGGAAGAAGGAAAGGTCAAAATGTATGTCTGCGGCATGACTGTGTACAGCGACGCCCACATAGGACATGCCCGCACCTATGTTGCATTTGACATAATAAGGAGATATCTGCAGCATAAGGGTTATGATGTCACCTACGTTCAGAACATAACAGATGTGGACGACAAAATAATAAAGGCGGCAAATGAACAGGGCATTGAGCCGCTTCAATACTCGGCCATGTACGCGGAAAGATGCCTCTCCGACATGGATAAGCTGGGCGTTGGCCGGGCGGACATATACCCGAAAGCATCTGAAAGCATAGACGACATAATTTCCATGATAGAAAAGATAATTGAAAATGGCTATGGATATGTTGCAGACGGCGATGTTTACTTTTCAGTTGAAAAATTCAAGGATTACGGCAAATTATCGGGGCAGAAGTTAGATGAGATGAAAGTAGGAGCACGCATAGAGCCGGGCGAGAAAAAGCGCAGCCCTCTTGACTTCGCTCTATGGAAGAAGGCAAAAGAAGGTGAGCCGTACTGGGAAAGCCCGTGGGGTGAAGGAAGGCCGGGATGGCATATTGAATGCTCTGCAATGAGCAGTAAGTATCTCGGTCTGCCGTTCGATATACATGGAGGGGGGCATGATCTGATATTTCCCCATCATGAGAACGAGATTGCCCAGAGCGAGGCAGCCACCGGCAGGGATTTTGCAAAATACTGGCTCCATTCAGGCATGCTAAAAGTAAGAGGAGAGAAAATGAGCAAGTCGCTGGGCAACATCATAAATGTGAGAGATGCGCTTCAGAAATGGGATGCCGAATTGCTGAGATTTTTCTTTGCATCCTACCACTACCGCAGCCCTGCCGACTTCAGCGAGGAGAACCTGGAGATGGCAGGAAAAGGCCTGGAAAGGATAAGAAGGTTGAAGGAGGAGCTTGAGGAAGCGGCAGGCGATGAGAGAGAAGTGGAAGAAAGCAAACTTGATGAAAATGAGAAAGAGTATTATGATTCCATAGCCCTTTTCAGAAAAAAGTTCGAGGAGGCAATGGATGATGACTTCAACACTCCAGAGGCGATAGCATCAATTTTTGAATTTGTGAAAGACAGCAACAGATACTTCATGAAATGCAGCCGTCCAAACAAAAATCTGTGCAGATACGCCCTGAACACATTGCTTGAACTGGGCAAAGTTCTCACGCTATTTCAGGAGAAAAAAGAGGATAATGAGAAAGATATTGAGAAACTGGTCGAAGTCGTAAAAAAACACGGTGGTGAAGCAAAGGATGCGAGCATTGGCAAACTTATGGAAGAAATACTGAAAATCAGGCAGGCAGCAAGGAAGGAAAAGAACTGGAGTAAGGCGGATGCAATAAGGGATGAGTTAGCAGAGTTGGGCTTTGAGATACAGGATGCGGGCAATGAAACAAAGTGGAGAAGGAAATAGATGGTTTTGGGGCCATCATTCACTCAAATACAACAGGCATAGTCACTTCTTAGACTTTCCGCACGGCAATACAATTCCGGATGGCATGCATGTTTGTCTATTTGATTTTTTCAAATTTGCCGGTTTTCCTGTTCTTTCTTACATTATCCCAAGTGAAGTATTTTCCATTCATGGCAATATAAACTCCAGGAGGTAAAACCTGAACGAATGCCAGTGCACATCCCATATTAAACAAACCGTCGGAACTACCAAATTTATAGGGTATCATTGCGCCGGTCAATACAATTGTTTTATCTTTTATGGACTTTGCCAAATATTGTGCCGTTTCCACCATCGTATCTGTTCCATGCGTGATAACAATGTTATCTTCCTCTGCCCCTATGCACTTTTCCAGTATGAGTTTCCTATCGGAATCACTCATATAGAGGCTGTCAATCATCATCAGAGTTTCTATTTCGAAGTCGAGGTCACATCTCCCCAATTCCAAAATCTCAGGCAGATGAGTATCCTTGAAAAATAATTCACCCGTTAACTCGTTGTATTCCTTGTCAAAGGTACCTCCCGTTACCAAAATTTTGATTCTCTTATTCATACTGCAAGCACCTCCCTCAAATCGGGATTCTTATCCACATGCCTTATTTCATTCACTCTGAGAGAGCACAATACTCCACCAAAAATTTTTTCAGATTTAGCATGATCAACTGCTCCAACAATCACCAAATTCGCCGCCTTGTCTTCCACTGCATTCACCTTCTCTTCATTATAAATATCAGATATAAATGCCTTTCTTCTCTATCCCAAAGCTGTTGAGTACGAATATTTTTTCGCTTTTTTATTTTTTCTTCATTTTCAATCATATTACCACCCATTCATTCTCATAAACAAACCCAACAAAGATTCTGGAGGAAGCTTTCTCCAGAATGCTTCCTCAGGTCTTTCACCGATCTCAAGCCATAAAGCACCGTGTATCCTGTTATTATACCAGGAAATGAATTCATCAATGCTTCCAAAAGAAAATCTGTGCTTATCATATTCATACCACAATCTTTCAAGC
>JAGGSL010000145.1 GCA_021159125.1 Thermoplasmata archaeon | reverse complement strand
GAATGATTTCCTCTCCCAGATATCCACGTGGGATTACAGGAAATATTTTAATGTGTAATCTGTAACTCTCGCCGGTATATGAATATCTACATATTTGCAGAAAGCATCGGCAGCTCCTGGTCGAAACTCATCTTGGTCTTTAGTCCAGCCATTATTGCATATATGTTGCCTATGTTATTCTGCAGCATTGCATATTCATGCGGATACTTCTTTAATGTATAAACCTTCAATGCCTCTTCGTATGCCTCCATTGCCTTCTGGAAGTTTTTGAACATATCTGTTCTCATGGCAAGATTTCTGTAAGATATGCCCAGGTTGTTTTGAATCGTTGCATATTCCGATGGGTATTCTTCTAGAGTATAAACCTTCAATGCCTCCTGGAAAGCATCTATGGAATTTGAAAGGTTTTCCTCGGCATCAGAAAAGTTTGAGAGTTCTCTGTAAGCATTTCCCACATTTGTGTGTATCTCCGCATATTCTTCGGGATGGTTTTCTAGAGTGTAAACACTCAGAGATTTGTGATATGATTCGATGGCGCTGGAGAGTTCATCATCATCTCCTGTAATCTCAAATAGAGTGAAATGCATCTTGCCAAGATTTTTGTTTATTGACCCGTACTCAGATGGGTATTCTTCTAGAGTATAAACCTTCAATGCCTCGTTGTATGCGTTAATAGCGTTTATAAGGTTTCCTCTTCTATCAGCCAGTTCAGCAATCATCCAGTAAAGCATCCCGAGATTATTCTGCGTCGTGGCATACTCCATTGGTTGCTCTTCAAGTGTATAAACCTTCAATGCCTCGTTATATGCTTCAATGGCATTATAAAAATCCTCTTCTTCCTTGGTTATCCCTGCCAGAACGCAGTATGACATCCCGAGATTATTCTGCGTAACGGCATACTCCATTGGTTGCTCTTCAAGTGTATAAACCTTCAATGCCTCTTTGTATGCATTGATTGCATGAGAAAGATTTTCTTTCCTTGTTTCTTCTTCTTTATCCACTATATGTCCCTTGGTCTCTTCTATTTTTCTTCCCTGCGCCCCGGTTGACCTGACTGCCGTGCTCTTTTTTGTGGTTTTTCTTTTTTTCATGTACTCAATGTAATATGATACATCCTTTAAATTATTTTCTTGCAGTATCCCTGCCATAAAAAGGTGCATTCCACCTATTTGAGTCTGAATATCTGCATACTCGGAGGGGTGAGTGTTGATGTTATAGATCTCAAGGGCATTGTAAAAGGATTCTATTGCCATAGAAATAGCATCCTCTCTATTTTTCTCTATTTTTGCGAGTCGTGAATAAACTTCTCCTAAATTTTGCTGAATACTGGCGCATTCAACGGGCAGATTATTCCTCCCGCTCAACTTTGTCATAATCTTAAAAATTTTCAGTGCCTCATTGTATGCAGTGGCAGCATTCAGGAGGTTTTTCTTTTCATCGACAATATTTGCCATATCCCTGTACACATTGCCTATGTTGTTCTGTATGGATGTATATTCCAGCGGATGGTCTCCTATATCATAAACCTTCAGCGCTTCTTTAAATGATTTTATCGCATCGTAAAAGAATTTTTCTTTGTTGGCCATATTGGCAAGTTGGTGATATACAACACCTAAGTTATTCTGTATCATTGCCAGCTCTGTTTTGTATCCGAGATTTGCATAGACGATCAATGCCTCTTTGTAGACCTTCACCGCTTTATACAAATAACTCTTTGAATTTTCTGTTGATGCAAGTCTTCGATAAATTGTTCCAATATTGTTTTTTATTGCGGCAAATATGGGAGGATACTCTTTTTGATTAAATACTTCTAAAGCCTTGGAGTAGTTGCTAATCGCATCATCATAATTTCCTATATTCTGATTCTTAACCCCTTCATGGAACCATTCTTCTGCCCGGGATATTGGATAAATTTCTTCTTTGATTATCTCTTTTTTTATTTGGGGAAAAGAAGGAAGTGACTCTTCATATGGAACAACAGATGCCTCATCATTTTCTTCTGCTTTTTTTTCAGTCAAATGATTTCTTCTTTTGGTTGAAATTTTGTAAATTGCAACAAGAAATATGATTATGATAGCAATCAGTATTGCTTCAAATAGCATCTTTTCCTCTTTCTATTTTAATTCTCTCCATCTTGTCTTTGACTTCCTGGCACATCTGTTTGATATCCTTACATTCATTCGTATATGACTCTATTTCAAGAAATCGCTGGTATGCATCAAACGCTTTTGAGTGATTTTCTTCCCTATTTTCTTTGAATGAGAGCTGATAGTAGGCATCACCCAGTGCTTTTTGCAAGAGGAAGTATTTTATGGGATACTCATCAGCAGTTCTTATTTTCAATGCTTCCTTGTAAGCATCTATTGCTCTCAATATGTCGTCCTTATCATTTGTAAAGTATGCAAGTTTCACGTATGCCGTTCCGAGATTATTCTGTGTTGTGGCATAACCATCGGGATACTCATCAGCAGTTCTTATTTTCAATGCTTCCTTGTAAGCATCTATTGCT
>JAGGSL010000107.1 GCA_021159125.1 Thermoplasmata archaeon | reverse complement strand
TTTTTAACTCTACAAATCCCAAAAATTAACAAAAAATTCCAAAATGTAGAGTTAAAAGTAAGGAAGGAATGAAAAGTTATTTCAGGCTTTTCTGGTAACAACCAGTAAACCACCGAAAATATCTCCGTATTATCGCTAAAATATTGCGTATTTGTCTATTGCCGGACTTTGGGAAAAAAGAAAATGCAAAAAGCAAATTGGGTGGTATGGAGGATAAAAAAGACAACAAAACATGGGTATGCCGTTTATATTGACTTAAAATTACGTGTTGAAATTCGCAAGATACTGGAGAAACATTATGATTTTCTGTAAAAAGGTTCCTCTTACAACCATTTCTCATCGCTCATTTTGTATGAGATAATCTCGTCAGGGCTGAACCATAATGATATTTCATGCTCTGCCGTCTCCCTGGAATCGCTTGCATGCACAATGTTCTTTCTTGTTTCCTGTGCATAGTCGCCTCTTATTGTTCCAGGCATTGCCTCATTCGGGTCAGTTGGGCCAGCCATTGTCCTTACTCTGTCAATAACATTTTTTCCTTCGAGAATCATTGCCACAACAGGCCCAGATGTTATGAACTCTATCAGCCCATCATAAAATGGCTTTCCTTTATGTATGGCATAGTGTTTTTCGGCCAGTTCCTTTGAAACGGACAAAAATTTCATTGCAACTATTTTTATGCCCGCTTCTTCAAATCTCTCTATTATTTTTCCTACAAGTCTGCGCTGCACTCCGTCAGGCTTTATCATAACAAAAGTTCTTTCTATCATCTTACCTGGCAAAATGCTTGGTCCATCTCACCTTCCGTGGCTCCCTCTTGAGTTTCAGAAAGTTCTTCCTGCATTTACTGGAGCAAAAGTAATACACTGTCCCATCTTTTTTTACATACATCGAACCTGTACCTGGCTCTATGTCCTCTCCGCAAAAAGTGCATTTTCTTTTCACTACCATTTTACTTCACCGACAATTTTTTAGCTTCTCTTTCAGCTTCCCTGAGCATGAGGATATCTCCCAATCTAACCGGGCCCATGACATTTCTGGTCAGAACTCTATTCTTCTCGCTGCCCTCAAGCACTTTAACCCTAACCTGGGTTACCTCTCCGCACATGCCTGACTTGCCTATAACTTCCACAACCTCTGCGGGGATGCTTTCCTCATCCATTTTTATCCCTTAATTTCCTGCACTTTTTTTGCAATTTCGGCCACAATGCCCTTTCCTTCTCCTTCATCAACTATCGCAACAGCGGCGGTCGGGACTTTCAGCCCGGCAGCCCTGCCAAGCTCTTCCTTTGAAGGGACATAGGCATACGGCACTTCCTTTTCCTCGCATAACAGAGGGACGTGGGCAAGTATTTCCTCAGGGCTTACATCGGCAGCCATCACAACAAGCTTCGCCTGCTTCCTCTCCGTCTGCTTCGTGACCTCGTTTGTGCCCTTGCTCACCTTTCCCGTGTCCCTTGCCTTTTCCACTGCTTCATACACTTTGCTTACCAGTTCTTCTGGCATTTCAAATCTTACATACATTGGCATTTTTATCGCCTCCTTCTGGTTTTACCATCATTATTCATAGGCAGAACTCGGAATATTGAGGGCATATATAAGCATGGTGGTTGAACCACCAGAACTGATATCCCGCATCAAAAAAGTTATAAACATACATTGCAATTTATAGATGGTGTAAAAATGGTTGGGAGGAAAACATTATTGTGTCTGCTGGTAGCATCAATATTTTTGATGCCCATATCAGCAGTAGAAGACAAAGCAATAAATATGAAAGAAAATGTGATAACCAATGAGGGAAGTAATATTCCTGCTGTTCCAATTTCTGCACACTGTGAAAATGATGAGCATGAGATAACAGACGGTGAGGGCGATACGTTATTCAGTTACGTAGACATTCTTTGGGCATCGTTTTATGAGAATCCTGACGAGCCCCAGTATCTCTATGTGGCAATGAAAATTGCAAATTTGAGAAACATGCTTGGAACATTGTACACGGTGCACTGGTATTGTAACAATGTTCACTACGATGTTGCATTCCGTAACGGCGTGCTCATACCGCCGATGATTTTCAAAGGCTGGATGTGCGGCTACTATGAGGGGAGAGAACCTGTGGAGACGTGGAACAGAAGTTACAACACAGGCTCTTTCGACATGGAAACAGGTGTTATCACATGGAAAGTCCTCAAAAGCTGCATAGGCAATCCTCAGCCCGGAGACGTGATTACGCAATCACTTGCTTTCACCGCCCAGAGAATATCCAAGATAGGGCTTATACCTCTCGGAAATCTTTTCCGGTCCTTCTGCGATGCAACAAACCCTGATGAAAGCGAGGATTATGTGATACAATATTAAACATATCTCCTTCTTTTTTTATTTGCAATGCTGAACAATCGACAAAATAAAATATGGTGATGCCATTTATCAGGGATGCCAGTTATAACTTTCAAATATGAGGATCTGACGGAGCTTATCGGAAAGAAGGTGGATAAAAATGCTTTACTGCAAAAAATACCCATGATAG
>JAGGSL010000008.1 GCA_021159125.1 Thermoplasmata archaeon | reverse complement strand
TCCTTTGGAATATCCGAAGGTACTTCAATTCCTTCGAGTTCTTCATCTAAAAATTCTTTTACCACTTCTCTATCAAGCATTTTTATCATCAGATTCATTTCCTTTTATTTTTACCATTCTCTTATTTATAATCCCCATCGTTTCATAAATATTTTGTTTCCAATCAACAAATTTTAAAACCATCATGGGTTTATTTTTCATGAAAATTGTTATTCCGGTTGTTCTATTTCTGATAATGGCCGGAGGAATCAACGCGCCTCTTTTTCACAATGAAAATCATGCTCTTGACCCCGACTGGCCTTTGCATGCTCGCATTTCCACGCCTTACGGCTACAATCTATCTTGGGAGGAAGGTCTTGACAGGGCGGTGAAAAACGGTGCAAATGTTATCCTCGACTGGGCGAATTTCAGCGACACATATCAGGGGCGCATTCTTCACTTCAACGACTCGCTTGAGGAATTCAGGCAGCGTGCGGAATATGTCCACAGTCACTATCCTGGCATAAAGTACATGGTGTATTTTGGGCCCCTGGAAATGGGCACATACGACAGTGATATGAACAAAGATGGAAAAGATGATGACGGGAAGGGGAGCACATACACCGACCATCCTGACTGGCTTCAGGTAGGCATAGACGGCAGGAAGGCAGTTTTCTACGGCTCCATGCCAGGAATGCCCTTCTGGGTTGGCGAAACGGACGAGGACACCTGGCTCAGCCCAAGCAATAAGGAGTACAGAAGCATAATAATGAATGAAGCACGCCAGATAACGGAGGCAGGCGCAGACGCCATATGGTTTGATGTTCCCCATCTATGCTTTGATTTCGGCGATGGATGGCAGAATCAGTGGAGCAGCGTTGACGAGGCGAGCAGAACGGCATTTCACAATGACACAGGCTTGATTTTGCCGGAGCCGCCCATCCAGCCTGACTGGGGTAATGAAACGTGGCTGAAATTTGTTGAATGGAGATACAAGCAGATAAGTGATTTTGTCTCTGACTTCAGCAAAGCCATGAAGGAAGGCAATCCGGACAGCAAACTTGTTATCGAGACATATTCTCAGGGATTGTTCATTACCCGATTTGGATGCGATGTATCGGAAATACCTGAGGTATGCGATGTGATAGGGCACGAATATGGCGGACCATTTTACAAATTACAGCGCTATTCCTGGCTGGAAATGCTTGCTACCATGAAATACTGGCATGATTTTGACACAACTGCAGGCAAAAATGCATCATGGATATTGTCGTATGTCCAGCACGGTGATGTTGAACTGGCGAACTTCCATGCCGCCCTGCTCCTCACAATGGGATTCAATTATTATACTTCTGGCGGTGAGGGGATGGCAGAAATAGTTGATGAGCATTTTATGCATAATTTCTTTGACTGGCTCAGCAACCATGATGAATATTTCTACGGATGGAATAGCGATGCAGATGTTGCAGTGGTTTTTTCCCGTCACACCCTTGACTACCTCGATAAAGGAAACTGGGAGGGATATGCATATCATGACGGATTTCTCGGAGCGATAATGATGCTCATCGAATCCAACATACCGTTCAAAGTCATAACAGAGAATGATATGGACACCCTTTCCCGATACAATGCAGTTATCCTCCCCGATTTTGCATGCATGTCCGAGGAGCAGGCAGAAAAGATAAGAGAATATGTTTCCAGCGGCGGCACAATCATTTCAATAAATGAAACCTCTCTATACAACGAATATGGGGCTAAAAGGCAGGATTTCGCCCTTAAAAACGTTTTTGGCGTTGGTGCAAATGAAGCAGAAGATGAAAGCGTTTATGTAAATAACTATGGAAATGGAAAATCAATTTTCATCGTAACGCCCATAGGCAGATACTATTACTGGGCTGCTCAACCATGGGCAAATTACAGTGACAAAAATGAAGCAGAATACTGGCGGGGAAAGATGGTCGAGATGCTGGAGGAAGCAAACATCAGCATCCCATTCGAAATTACAGGTGATGCTGTCGCAATTCCGTACGAGAAAGGGAACGAGAAAATGATTCGCATACTGAACATGAAAGGCATAAGATACGGAAATGCGGCACCGCAGGAGCAGGAAGTGGAAGTCACAATTCACGGCGATGCGAGCAATGTAACCCTGCTTGATTTCATGGGGGGCTGGAGAAATCCAAACTTAAGAAAGCAAGGAAATGACACCGTAGTTTCATTTACCCTTTACAATCAGTCATGCCTTATTTATTCGGCAAATGAGAGTAATTTATATGCTGCCATCGTTGCGCCTGAAAGGGGGAAAATTTACTTCATGGACAGGGAGATAATGGCAGTAGGCGGGAATAAAACGATAGCCATTGGTGGCATAACCATAGAAGCAAACACAAACGGAGACAAGGTTGAGTTCTATGTAGATGATAAATTAAGATTCACTGACGAAGAGGCTCCGTATTCATGGATATGGAATGAACTTGCCGCTGGAATGCATGAAATAAAAGTTGTTGCTTACAACAATGATGGGAATGCAGCAGGCGATAGCACAAATACAGTGATATTCAATATCTAAATTCAGAAATACTTGGGGGCGTATAGGAGAGAGTTGGC
>JAGGSL010000006.1 GCA_021159125.1 Thermoplasmata archaeon | reverse complement strand
TGATGTGAAGTTGCCATGATAAACTTATTTATTTCCTTCTTTTAGCTGTTTGTAGTGCCTGCATCTATCCTTCAAAATGCATTTTTCGCATTCTGGCTTCCTTGCCTTGCAGACATTCCTGCCATGGGCTATCAGCAGATTGGATAAATCAGCCCATTTATCTTTCGAAAATTTTCTCATCAATTCCTGCTCTATTTTTTCCCTGTTCTTTTCCTTCGTGAGCCCTAGCCTTTGAGAGAGACGCATCACGTGCGTGTCGACAACAACGCCTTCCACTTTGCCGAAAGCGTTTGAAAGGACAACGTTCGCTGTCTTCCTGTGAACGCCAGGCAACTTTATCAGTTCCTCCATTGAGTCAGGAACTTTTCCTCCATACTCCTCAACTATTATCCTGCAACTTTCTTTGATGTATTTTGCCTTGTTGCGGTAAAAATTCACGCTTTTTATGGCCTCCCTCAATTCCTCTATGTCAGCATTTGCATAGTCCTCTGCCTTCCTGTATTTTTTGAACAACTCTTCTGTGACAATATTCACCCTCTTATCAGTTGTCTGGGCTGATAGTATTGTGGCAACAAGCAGCTCAAGGGCGCTGGAATGGTTGAGGGCGGTTCCTTTAACATCATATTCCTTTCTCAATATGTCAACAATATCCATTTTATCTCCTGAAAATGAGCCATCTCTTCTCGCCTATCTTTTCCATGCAGAAATCCCCCTGAATTTTTTTACCGTTCAGCTTGAATACAATTCTACCCTTTTCGTTTTCCTCCATTTCATAATCGCCCGAGTCCCATATTTTTATCATCCCTGCGCCGTATGTTCCTTCAGGTATTTCTCCTTCAAAGTTTGCAAATCTCATTTCATGGTCTTCCGTTTCCATTGCAAGCCTCTTTATGCCTATTTTCTCTGGCAACCCTTTCGGAATCGCCCAGCTTTTCAGCACGCCGTGCATCTCAAGCCGCAGGTCGTAGTGGAAATGCGTTGAGTAGTGCTTCTGTATGACGAAAACGTTGCCCATTGCTCACTGAACCAAAAATCATATAATAAAAATTTCGTTGGATATTCATGAAAAAATGCCCGAAGTGCGGGTATTTGAGGGATGAGCGTTATCCATGTCCCAGATGCGGATATGATGAAATTTGCAGAATAAACTGGTAGCATGAAAAATAAAGAAGTGGCAAGGGTGCTTTATGCAATAGCAGACCTTCTTGAAATAAAGGAGGAGAAATTCAAGCCAAATGCTTACAGGAAGGCGGCACAGAACATAGAGCTCCTGCCCGAGGACATAGAGAAAGTTTTTGAGCAGGGCAATCTTGAAAAAATACCCGGTGTGGGAAAAAACATAGCAAAGAAAATAGAGGAGTTTCTCAAAACAGGCAAACTTGAGTATTACGAGAGATTGAAGAAGGAGATACCTGTTGATGTTGAGGCTTTATCTTCAATTGAGGGAATGGGGCCCAAAAAAATAAAGACGCTTTACAATGAATTGGGAATTAAAAATTTGAGTGAACTGGAAAAGGCGGCAAGGGAGGGAAAGATAAGGGAAATAAAAGGCATGGGGGAGAAAACAGAGAAGAAAATTCTGGAAAGCATAGCATTCGCAAGAAAAGGGAAAAGAGAGCTGCTGGGCGTGATTTTGCCGGAAGCAATGGAGTTGAAGGCATTGCTGGAAAAAAAGGTTGAGATGATAAGCATTGCAGGCTCTCTGAGAAGGATGAAGGAGACAGTGGGGGACATGGATATTCTCGCTTTTTCATCTCAGCCTGCCGAAGTCATGGACTTTTTCACAAGCATGGAGAATGTCGAGGCGGTGATTGCAAAAGGAGAAACAAAGTCTTCGGTGCGCCTTGAAAGCGGGATACAGGTTGATTTGAGGATTGTGCCGAAGGAGAGTTTTGGTTCTGCCCTGCAGTATTTCACAGGAAGCAAGGAGCACAACATAGAGGTGAGGAGGATTGCTGTCAGGGCAGGGTGTAAGCTGAATGAATACGGGCTTTTTAAGGGGGAAAAGAGAATAGCAGGGGAAAGCGAGGAGGAGGTTTACAGAGCGCTTGGCATGGATTACATTCCTCCAGAGCTGAGGGAAAATAGAGGAGAGGTTGAGGCTGCAATGGCTGGAAAGTTGCCACATTTGATTGAATACGGGGACGTGAAAGGCGATTTGCAGATGCACACGAAGTGGAGCGACGGTGCAAATACGATAGAGGAGATGGTGGAGGAGGCAAGAAAAATGGGGCATGAATTCATAGCGATAACAGATCATGTTGGCAGTCTAAAAATAGCAGGGGGCATGGATGAGGATGAGATAAGGAAGCAGATGAGGGAAGTGGAGAAGGTGAACGAGAAATATGATGACATTCATGTGTTCTACGGCGTGGAAGTGAATATAATGAAAGACGGCTCCCTTGACATGGGGAAGAGCGTGCTGAAAGATGTTGACGTTGTTGTCGCAGGCATTCATTCTGGCTTGAGAATGTCAGAGGAGGAGATGACCGCAAGGATGATAAAGGCGATGGAAAGCGGCGTTGTGAATATAATTGCCCATCCCACCGGGAGGATAATACAGAGGAGAGAGGGAATAAAACTTGATTTCGAGAAAGTGTTTGATGCT
>JAGGSL010000017.1 GCA_021159125.1 Thermoplasmata archaeon | reverse complement strand
CTGCAAGATGTTTCAAATTTGCTTTTGTCACATCTATATTGGTACAGAAAACATTCCTTAGAACTCTTTTTCTTTTCGTTACATTAATATTCACCTCTTTTATATTTTTATCGGCAAGGGCTCAATCCACAAACATTCCTGGGTGCTCGAAGCACAATTTGGCAAGTGGTTGAAGGGCCCCCAATCATGAACAGGAGGTTTACAGCATGAGCTGTATCCTAGTTAACTGCAGGGGGTGCCCTTGCCCTTTTGTCCTCTTAAGGACCCTAATTGTTTCTATATGGTTCTTCATTTGTGAGCATATACCATATTATTGTGAGCATTTTTCTTGCAACTGCCCTTCTCGCAGTTTTGAATCCTTTTCTTTGTTTGATTTTGTAATAATATTCCTGGAATCTTGAATCGAGCATTGTTGCTCTTCCAGAACATTCATATACTATCCATTTCAGCCATTTATTCACAGCATTATTCCTAACGTTTCTCTCAGTAGAGCCAGACTGGTAAATACCCGGGCATAATCCAGCATAACTAATGAGTTGCTTCGGAGATTCAAACCTCCTTATATCTCCAATCTCAGCCAATATCATAAGAGATGAGAATTCTCCTATGCCTGGCATTGACATCAGCAAATTTGCTTTTCTCATATTCATAGCGATTTTTCTTATCCTTCTCATAACTTCTTTTTCTTCTTCCCTCAAACTCCAATAGACATTGATAAGATTCTTTATATCTGGATCATCCTCTGCAAGCTTTGACAATGCTTTTTCATTCCATATCTTGCCATATTTTACTCCTTTACGTAGCAAATATCCTTTTATCTTTACTTGAATCTCTACTCTTAGCCTCGTTAAATTTGATTTATGCCTTGTAATATCTCTGAGTCTAAGCATTTCTTCATCTGGGATATATACTTCTGGGAGATAATTTGCCCTCAACAAATCTGCAAGTATCCTTGAATCGACCTTATCCGTCTTTTTTCTACAAGCTATATCATGTGTTTTATTTGGATTTGCCAGTTTAACTTTATAA
This sequence comes from Thermoplasmata archaeon, assembly GCA_021159125.1. Classification (GTDB taxonomy): domain Archaea; phylum Thermoplasmatota; class E2; order UBA202; family DSCA01; genus VBQP01. Next base: position 1,611 of record JAGGSL010000017.1, on the reverse strand, counting down.
CCTAATTCTTTCAATACTTTGTATACTCCTCTCCATATACCACATGCTTCTATTGCAATTTCTATTTCGGCATTTGATATACCAAATAGAAATGCTTTGATGCTTTCTTTGTTGTAAGGAAATGTATGCTGCCTGACAACATTTCCTTCCTTATCCATTATGCAACAGTAGATGACCAGCAAAATTTTTAGAAAATTTTGAATGTCTCCTATGGTTTTCTAACCATAGGGATGGGACAATGAAGGCAAAATTAATCAATCGATTTACCAAATCGATTGTTTCAAAAAAACGGGAGAATGAGATAGGCCCAAAACCGATAACCTCCGTGTTGGTGACCGCAGCTACATCTCTTTCATTCGTCAATGAAGCATGTAAATCCACAGGAAAAGTGAGTAAAAGCCAGGTGATTTACAGAAAACTGGAAGGAAAGCACAGAGAAGAAATACAGAGATACTTTCGAGAAAATACAATTCATTTTCTGAGATTGGTTAAAATTTGCAGTAGAAATCGTCATTTTCTGATTTCCTTTGATACCACTAAAGAGGCATTTTATGGTGATATTTCCAAGGCAGAGGATAAAATGTATCTTCATTCGGGGAGTATAGCAAACGGCTCGAATTACTATTATGGGTACCTTACGGTTTCCATAACATGCAACGTTCAGACAAGGTATATTCTTGATGGAGTAATAATTCCTGTTGGTTGTTATATGGAGGATTATGTATATGATACAATACAATTTGTCATGAAATGTCTTTTGATAGAAGCAATACTGTTTGATCGTGGATTTGCCTCGTGGGGAATTATTTACAAACTGAAGGAACTTCATGTTCCTTACCTTATCTTCTGGAAGAAGAGAGGAGATTGGTACAAAAGATACTTCGAAAATCTTTGTGAAGGAGAATTTCTGCGAATAAAGCGTACAGGTACATACAGCCGAGATAAAACAAATCACATAGTGACTTCAGGTTTTGTTCTAATAAAACAGCTTGAGTGTGAAGAGAAAAAATATGACTGGATTTTTGCTACTAACCATAGGTTACAAACTGCAGCATTATATGTAAAGCGTTACAAGAAACGATGGGGGATAGAGACTATATATAGAGTTACAGACGACATCAGGATATATACTACTTCCACAAAGGCCGTCCTTCGGTATTTCTTGTTTCTGTTTACCTGTCTGGTTTACAACATCTGGAAATTCCTCCAATTTTTTATTGGAGAGAATTTCACTCTGGCAAACTTCAAGATAAACATGATAATTTTTATGGCAAAACATGGAATGATATATCCCCAGCATTATGATAAGTTCGAAATAATGGCCAAAAAATTCTTTGATTCTTGACGTTTGTTATATCATAAATAATGCAAATGGCTTGCAGGTTAGATTGCTTAATGGCCATGTATTTATGTAGTGAAGGAAAACACGGTGAAATGCTGCTTACATTTCCAAAAAACATAATGAAAACATAATGTTTTAACCAATGAAATTTGTATTGGATTAAACATTTTGAATGAAAATTAGGACAACTCAGACAGAATCAGGTCATCTACTGATTATACAAAATGCTATTATGGGCGATTTTATTATATTTGGTATATGCAGCAGGG
>JAGGSL010000142.1 GCA_021159125.1 Thermoplasmata archaeon | reverse complement strand
CCGCCTCCTCGCCGCCCTTCTTCAGGTTTCTGTCTATGATGTGCTTTGCTTCGACCTCTCTTGCCTTCTTTTCCGATTGATACACCCTCGCATATCCATCTGCTTCTGGAGCGCCGTATACGGGCTTTATGTATTCTATGATTACAACTTTTCCGCCCACCATGTTTTTCAGGTTATCCCTGACTTTCCTTCTTGATGGGGTTTTTCCTTCATATTTTATCTTAAAGTACACTTCTTCTCTCTCTAGCAATTTGTTCTCTTTCCTTGATACAATTTCTATTTCCATGTTATTCCTCCATTTTCTTTAAAAAACTCAAAACCTTATTTTTTTCATCATTTCCGACTTTGACAAACACGATGCCCCGCGAAGGCAACCCGTAGAGCACGGCGGTACCCAAAGGAGCAAGATATATTGCAGGCAACGCCGCAAGGTCTTCCTCGCCATCCACCTCTATCCTTATCTTTTTCTGGCTTTCGTATGAATCCTTAATGGCATTCCATAACTCATCTGTTATTAATCCGGGCGGATTGGAAACTTTTTTAAGTTCCTCCTCGCCCATCATGATTTCTTTCATCTCGTCTCCATATTCCTTTCTTTCTATTCTGTAGTCTATTATGGAAATATCGGGCTCTATTCCGTGTTTTTTTAACGAGGCTGTCACCATGTCCCCGACAGAAACTATCTTTCCTTCCATCCTTTTTTCCTCCAGGTCTTCCTCTGTTATCAGTTCCCCTATGGGCTCTCGCAGTTCATCTCTATACTCCTCCGGCAATCTGTACATCATCTGACCTTTAACGCATACTTACCTGGCATTTTTATTCCCATTTTCTGTGCAATTCTTGACCTCCGGGGGTCTATTATTATGACATATCCCTGCCAGTGCTCTGATGTCTGAGAACCGCATATTGGGCATACTGTTTCCTCTGTTAATATGTGGCATTTTCTGCAAGCCCTCATTTTCCCTCCTTTTTATTTTCCTTCTTTTTTTCCTTCCACTCTTCCTTGCCCATACCAGGCTGCCTCATTGTCAGACCTATTTTGCTCTCTCTTGGATTCATCTCATTCAGGGATATGGTAACTATCCTTGCCCTTACTTTGTCCCCGATTCTCAGACTTTTCTTTGTCTGCTTCCCTTCCATTCTTTTGTTTTCAACGTCTATAACTATGTGGTCGTCCATTATCTGGCTTTTGTGTATGAGCGCATCGAGGGGGCCGATATGGCAGAATGCTCCAAACTCAACAACGTCGCATATAATTCCGTCAACCACTTCCTGCAATTCTGGCTTAAATGTCAGTGCATCAAACTTCACGTCCTGGTATATCGCCCCGTCACCATGGATTATTTTTCCTTCCCCGGAACGTTCTACATTTCTTGCAATGAGTATCAGCCCGTTTTCCTTGTCCATCGTTCCTTCAAATGTCTCCTGAACTATTTTGTTACTCACTTTCTCTAAATCTTCCCCTATGTATTCGGGCGGGATGCGAATTGTATTTTCCATTTTTACCATATAATACATGAAATCTCCTAAGTGAAATATACAATACCATATAAATATAATGGTTATAGGATATTCCTCAAAATATAGGATATGCGTCCTATATGGCTCTAAAATGCAATAATTCCGAACTCAAATTATTGCATAGGATAGAAGAACAAAAAATATAAGATTCAACAACCTGTTTCTGCCCAGGTCAAGATTCAATCCGGCTTTCTCAGCGGGTGTTCTTTTAATTCCCTGATGTGTTCTCACAAAATTGTAGGTTATTCTCCTGAGCTCTGTAAAACATTCTGCCGATTCAGAGCTTTTGAATCCCCTCATTACTTTGTATCTCTGTTTAAAATCTTCATTATGTCTCTCTATCGCATTATTATTATGCCTCAGTCCGTATTTCTTGTATGCGATTGGAACGCCAAAAATCAGCTTTGCATGTCTATAAAAGTAATAGTTAAACCCATTCCTATAATTCTCAAACTTATCTGATACAAAAGTTACTAGTTTCCTCTTTTCAGGAGGTTTATCTTTCTCATTTTTCCATATTTCCTCAACCTGTTCCCCTATCTTTTTCCATATCTTCCCGAAATGTTCTTTACACTTTTCCTTTGTTCTATGCTCTGTAAATGTGGTTGCAATATTATATTTCGTTTTGCTGTCTATTGAGTTGATGGAATAATGATTTTTGCCTTTTACCTTTGCACATGTCTCATCTGTATGTATTCTCCCCTTTAGCCTTGGCTTCAACTTTTCTTCAAATTTCGATAGCAGATGAGCATATTTTTTAACCCAATAGAGGATTGTTCCATCATAAAGATAATAACCCTCATGCTGCCATACATATTCCCTTACCTTACTCAAGGAAAGTCCTTCCGTATATAGATGAAGTACTTTGGCCACTATATCTTTCGGGTAGGTCATATTTTCAAATCCATCATGCTCTACAAATCTCCTCTTGCATGTATTGCATTTGTAGAGCTGCTTTGTAACATATTTATTGTATCTCTTACCGGCTTTCACAACATCTTTGCTTCCACAATATATGCAGTACATTTTCCCATCCCAAGGATGGGAAATAAAAAAGATGTTTATATATCTCACGAAATTTCAGGAACATCCTGTCATGCTTATATTTGGGGCATTCATATGAAACAAAATAATGCAGTCCATGCGAGAA
>JAGGSL010000137.1 GCA_021159125.1 Thermoplasmata archaeon | reverse complement strand
ATTTTGTCTTTTTGACACATTACCATCTTGACCATATTCTGAATGTGGCACTATTCAAAAAGGCAACACTGGCAGATGGCTATTACATGTATGACGGAAAGAGGGGGACAGCCCACGGCGCCAGCCCCTTCGGAAAGGGCATTGAAATTTTCCATACGCCGGGTCATACTCCAGAGCATTCCTCCCTGCTCGTCCGCTCAAATGGCGATACATATGCTATTGCAGGCGACTTGATATGGTGGGCATATCCTGAAAGAGAAAAAATGCTCAATTTGCCCGACCCTTTTGCTTATGATATGGAAAGGTTGATAAAAAGCAGGGAGGAACTTCTGCATAAAGCAGATTTTATTATCCCGGGACACGGAAAAATGGTGAAGTTAGAATGATTTTTGCGATATACGATTACCTCACAATTCTGTCAACCACCATTGCCATCCTCTTTGTTTCTTTAACGTCATGAACTCTCAATATGTCAGCGCCGTTTGCTATTGCCATTGCCTCTGCTCCAAGACTGCCCTCCAGCCGTTCCTCCACCCCGGTATTTGACAGATTCCCTATGAAAGTTTTGCGAGATGCTCCGACAAGCACTGGAAAGCCCAGGCTTTTTAGCTCCGCAAGGCGCGCAATTATCTCGCAGTTGTCCTCTATGCCTTCTCCCGTCCTTTTCCCGAATCCTATGCCGGGGTCAAGTATGATGTTCTTCTCATCTATTCCTTTTGCCATCGCATATTCTGCCCTTTCATGCAAAAATTTTGTTATCTCTGCCATCGTATCATCATAATGGGGATTTTTCTGCATGTTTTGCGGCGTACCCTTCATGTGCATAAGGCATATCGGCACCCCATGCTCACTCACAACTTTTGCCATGCCATCATCGCCGCCCATTGCCGTTATGTCGTTCACCATTCCTGCGCCTGCTTTGATTGCCTCCTCCGCCACCTCCGCCCTGTATGTATCAACAGAGATTGGCACATCCAGCTCGTCAGAAATTGCCTTTATTACAGGAAGGATGCGGCTCAACTCCTCGTCCTTGCTCACAGGCAAAGAGCCGGGACGGCTTGACTCTCCGCCAACGTCTATTATATCTGCTCCTTCTTCCACCATTTCTCTTGCCCTTTCCAGTGCGCTTTCAACGCTGCTGTATTTGCCTCCGTCGTAAAATGAGTCGGGAGTGACATTCAGTATGCCCATTATGAGCGTTCTCTTTCCTGTTCTGAGCGTTTTGCCGATGACAATCTCATGGGTTTTTTCCATGCTCTCAATCAACCCGGAAATTTTTTCTCCTGCTTCGTTCAGACGTTCATACTGCATTTTCATTTTCATGGAGAGAATGCGAAGCTGGGTTTTTGTTCCGATAACAAGTGCATCCGTTTTTTTCCCGTGAGGGGGGATTGCATATTGCGATATAGCAACATCTCCCCCGGCAGCAAGCATTTCCTGCTTCATGATTATTGCATCCTGCGGCTCCAGCCCGTAAAATTTTATGCAGTAATGGAACGATTTTGGAACCATGATTTTTATCCCGCCTTCCTCCACGCCTATTGCCTCCATTTCCTTTCTTGAATCTTCCTCGTTTCTGATAATTCGCAAATGGGCGAACATAATGCTTTATCGCAATTACGTTATTAACTTTTCACATCGTTTTTGGCTGAAGAAGGGTGCCGTGCAGCGTTATGTTCGAAAGCACAAATGCGCCGAAAGGCACGAAAATAAGAAGAGCAAGCCAGGGATTTATGACAGTAAGCATGATTGGCACGAGAGAGAAATTCGTGTAGTAATGAAGGCCTATGAGTTTCCTTGCCCTGTTTCTATCAAATTTTTTCATGCCGATGAGCTTCGCCGAAATTGCCACCATGGCGATTGATAGAGGTACAAGTATGGCTATCTGGACAATACTTTTTTCGAATCCGAAGATGAAGATAAGGGAGATGAAAATAAGGGCTATGTCCAGCGCCTGAAGGAAATATGCAAGCGCTTTGAATGATAACGGTACAAACATTTTTTTATTCTCTACTCTAACACCCATTTTTATTGCAAGAGTATTTGCCTTTGCCCTGTAGTCGTTTTCAGCATCTTTCAGCCCCCCTGCAATGAACTGCATGAAAAGAACCTGTATTGTTCCGAGCACGGCTACAACCCATGCCAGCTCTGTTAACTTTCCAACGCTTGACGCTCCGTAGAGTATGAGCAGGAAAATGCCAGCCCCTACAAAAACATCCATTGCAGGGTATTTTTTGCTTATGAAGTCATAGGCAGTTATGGAAAGGGCTGATGCAATCAGGAGGGGCATTGCAGGAAAGAATGAGTAATAGCGGAAAGATAAAAATGCGGCAATTGAAAGCGAAAGAGCCATTGAAACAATGGCAAAAATCCATGCATTTCTTTTTGATATGGTCCCGCTCACCAGAGGCCTGTCGCTTATTTCAGAAGAAAGCCTGTCTACCTTCAAATCAACAATGTCATTTACAACAAAACCGTAAACATGCCCGAAAAATCCGACAAGAAAGAGCAGGAACAGCGGCAGCAGGCGGCCCTCGCCCATGCTTACCGCCCCCATGACAGGAGATATGCCTGTCAGCCCGGCATTGAATGAGCGCGAAAGTTTGAGATATTCCCTGACAATGCCCATGGCAATGCAATCGATTTTTGTATAAATAAATTTGGAATAGTTCACCTGTCCGCCTTCAGATGCCCTGCGTTTTCCCCTATCTCCATGGCTGTCTTTCTTATCCCGTCAATTTCTTCATCTCTCACACCTCTCACCTTCTTT
>JAGGSL010000150.1 GCA_021159125.1 Thermoplasmata archaeon | reverse complement strand
CCTATTCATCTGAAGGAACATATACTGTTGTATTGACAGTTACTGACAATGATGGCGGAAGTACCTCTCTCCAGAAGGTTGTAACAGTGAATAGCAGGGCAGGAAACACACCGCCTGTTCCCGGCTTTAATTATTCTCCGACAAATCCATCGCCTGGCGAGGAAGTGATGTTCAATGCCTCCGTCTCCGCCGACCCCGACGGCATCATCGAGCTTTACAGATGGGACTGGAACAGCGATGGGACATATGATGACGAGTACACCATACCAACTGCCGTGCATACCTGGTATGAGAGCGGCGAATATGCAGTTACCCTCCAGGTCAAAGACAACGACGGTACTTACAATACATGTACTTCGACTGTGAATGTCGGAAGCGGTAGCGGGGAGCCAAAACTCGTGATATCGCTAGGCGTGTCAGATATAGCACCGTTTGATGAGGACACGGAGAGAACAATACCCATAAAGGTATACTGTTATAACTTTTCAGCTACAGGTGTCACCCTCTCTGTTTTGGAGGATGGAAATCTTACAGTAACTCCTGTCACACCTGCCTTGAATTTGAATGATGGGGAGGAAAAAGAATTCGTCATAAAGGTCAAAGTGCCAAAATTGGGCGAAAACATGACCGCTGGTACAAAAACAATCAAGATACAGGCGATGGATACGACAGGAGTGAAAAGCAATGTGGAAACGATAGACATAGTTGTACACAAGGCAGGCAGTGGCATGCCCGGATTTGCTGCAATTCTGGCAATAGCTGCAATTCTTATTGCGCTTTTATTCATGAAAAAAATGCGCTGATATAGGGAGATAAAAAATAACGATATAATTATATCCGACCGTCAATTAGGATGCCATGCTCGATGTGCTGAGATTTATAGTTGGAATGACGGTTCTTATTTACGCCTCCTACACTGACTTTAAATTCAGGATTGCAAGGGATGAACTCTGGATAATTGTGGCTGCGGCAGGGCTACTCATGATGCCTTTTTCCGGTTATTCCATGCTGAAAGTGCTGATTTCATTTATTATAATTCTGCCGATATCCTTTTCGCTTCTTTTACTCGGAATGGGCGGGGCAGATGCAAAAGCTCTTCTTTCCATATCAATTCTTGTCCCTCTTTTCCCGCATATCGGCAACTTTCCGCTCTGGGTTGCACCTGTGGAATTTCCATTTCCACTCATAGTATTCATAAATTCGCTTCTTATATTCCTGGTTATACCTTTTGCACTTTTTGTATATAATGTTAAGAATGGGGCTGCCGAGTTTCCTTTTTGTTTGCTGGGATATAAAATGAGGGCGGGCGAAGTAGAAAAAAAATTTGTATGGCCCATGGAGAAGATTGAGAACGGAAAGCGAAAAAAGACAATGCTGCCGCAAAAGAATGTTGATACAAAAATTTTCGGAGATGAGATAATATGGGTAACCCCAAAAATACCCTTCCTTATACCACTTACTGTGGGTTATTTCATCTCTTTTGTACTTGGTGATATACTCTATAAGGTTATCTCGCTATTTCTTTGACTTTGAGGATTCCTCGGCCATTTTTTCTATCTCCTGTATTTTCTTGTTCATGACCTCTATCATCCTCTTCTGACTCAATATCAAATTCTTTATCGATTCCCGGAGTTCAGCGACTGTGGAATCAACAATTACAGATATCAGTCTTCTCTGTCGATTTACTGCGAGAGATAGTTTTTTGTATTCCTCCGCCTCCTCCTCCCCAACCTCCCTTTTTATTTTTTCGTACATCTCATTGATTTCTTTTTCCCTGTCTAAGATGTCATTGACCTTCTGCAGCAAAACCTTTTTTGAGAACGGCTTTACAATATAATTCTCTATGCTATTTATTGGCTTATCTTTCGTATCATCTGGTGTGAGGGGCAGGGCGGTTAGCATTGATACCGGTATATCCCTAAACTTTTCGTTGCTTTTTATTTTTTTGAGAGTCTCCCATCCGTCCATTCCGGGCATCATTATGTCGAGCAGAATAAGGTCGGGTCTTTCTTTCTCTAATTTTTTCAGAGCTTCCTCACCGCTATTTGCAATTATGACCTCAAAACCCTCTGATTCCAGCATTTTTTTAACTATGTCTGCAACCTCATATTCATCATCGACAACCATTATTTTCTTGCTCATTTCTTTCACCTTAGGGCTTCTTCAAGTTTCACAAGCACTTCTCTTATGGTACTGGAAGATTCAATTATATCTCTTACCATCTGTTTGCCGAAAGGCTTGAAACCTTCCCCTCCGGCGGCTTCAATTCTTTTTCTTATCATTTCCATGAGTATCTCAACCGGTGGCATTTCGAGATATATTTTCTCGATGTCTCTTCCCCTTAAATAATTTTTTATAATTTCGTCCACGATTTCCACTGACGCAAGCACAACCGACATCTGAAGTCTATCATCGTCAAGCTTGCTAATTATGTACTGAAAAACTCTCTCATCTTTTATGTACTCCACTTCATCTATCAGAAGGAGAACAGGGCGCTCTATCACTTTCTTCCTCAGAAAAACTCTTGAGAAAAATGAAGGTTTTATTGCCTGTTCAACTTTTGTTTTTACTTCATCCAGGGTTAGCGTTTCCCCGCCATGAATCAGGATAGGTTTTACTCTATAAACTGGTGCAAACTCGTTTAGCCATAAGAGAAAAGTCGTTTTCCCTATGCCTGTTTTCCCAAGCACCCAGAAGCATTCGCTTTTTCCGGCTATTGCCTTCAGAAGCACCTTCCTTGCCTCGTCCTTATGAACCATAAACCCAGGGTTTGGCTCATTCGGATTGAGGAAAATCTCCTCATTTAACATCTCCTATTGTAAATAACTCCTACTTTATATTTCTTTCACTATTTTTCAGGGCAATGCACCACCATTAATTTATTATATCGTTTCCAT
>JAGGSL010000158.1 GCA_021159125.1 Thermoplasmata archaeon | reverse complement strand
TCTTTTCGAATCTGGCTTACCAAATCCATTCCACATTTTATACCTCACTCGCAATAACCCTCAAATAGTTCCGACTATCATCTCCGCGCTTTTTGGAGTTACCATCTCTCTGCCGCAGTTTGGGCATACCCAGTATACCCTGTTGCCGTAAACATGGTATTTCATTTCCGACCCGCAATACGGGCATCTTCTCATTTTATCCCCCATTTTATTATCATTTTGCTTTCAATTTGCTTTCATTATATAGCTTTGCTACTATATAAACATTTCGACATATATTTTAAAAATGGCATGTATTAGGGGGCTGTAACAGGCGATGAAATGAAAGCTGTGGATAAAATAATCAGGCCAACATATGACGAATATTTTATGAGAATTGCGAAAATTGTTGCAACCCGTTCAACATGCCTCAGAAGGCAGGTCGGGGCAGTGATTGTGAAGGATAACCATATACTCTCAACAGGATATAACGGCCCTCCGAAGGGCCAGAAGCATTGCGACGAAACGGGCTGCATAAGGGAAGAGCTCAACATACCGCGGGGCGAGCGCCATGAGCTATGCCGGGGCTTGCACGCAGAGCAAAATGCGATAATACAGGCTGCAGTGTTCGGCACTTCCATAAAAGGAGGGACAATATACACAACCCATTTTCCATGCAGCGTATGCGCAAAAATGCTTGTGAACGCCGAGCTTAAAGAAATCGTTTACGGAGAGATGTATCCCGATGAGCTGTCGATAGAAATACTGAAAGAAAGTAATATAAAGGTGAGGCAATTCAAGGTGCAAGAATGAACCCGGAAATTAACGAAAAAGTGCTCCTCACAATACGGGACGTGCTTGCCGCGGTTGCCATAGTCGGCATATTGCTCGCATCTTTATGGGCGTACACAGGTCAATTTCCCAATACGCCGATGGTTGTTGTGACCTCCGGCTCCATGATGCATGCAGATGCGCCGTACGGAAAAATAGGCACGATAGACCCCGGCGATCTCATCCTTGTGAAAAAAATTTCCAGCAAGGATGATGTGCTGACAAGAGGTGCCCGCGATAATCCCGCCACCTACCACCGGACATACGGCGATTACGGAGATGTGATCATATATCATCCCATGGGGAATAATAAAAGAACTCCGATCATCCACCGCGCAATATGCTGGGTTGAGTACAAAGGCGGAAGATATACGGTAAAGGAATATGGCATTGAAAACGAATCCTCCATATCAATATCAGAACTCCATCTATTTGATTACCGCCCTACCAACAGCGGGTTTATCACAAAAGGGGATAACAACGAGCTGCCGGACCAGTATCCGAGCGGAGGCATATGCGCCCAGCCCGTGAAGGTTGAATGGATCATAGGCAAGGCAAGAGGAGAGCTGCCGTGGTTCGGAATGATAAAGCTCATGATATACGGCAACCAGGGAGTCAATGCAGAACAGGGATGGGTTAAAGTTGGCAATGCCGTCGCGCCAAAAGACATATGGGTGTGCCTCGGGCTTTCGCTGCTTGCAATTGCGGCAATACCCATATCGATGGATGCTTATGATTACTACAAAAGCAAAAAGAGAGAGGATTAAAGCAGCCTCGACTGTATTTTAAGTTTTAATTCCTTCATGTCGGGGATATTCGGGATAATGTCGTCCTGGGAAAGTATTTCCTCTATTTTTTCTATGGGAGTTGCAACCTGTATTTCTTTTGTTCTCCCATACCTGCCCTTTGAAATAACTCTTGCCGTTATTATTCCAAGCATGTCAAGCTCCGATACCAGGTCAGCGATTCTTCTCTGAGTAAGCACGTCCATTCCCGTTCTCATGCACAATTGCTTGTAAACATTGTATATGTCGCCTGTGTTCGGAGGGGTGTCAAATATCTGGTTGCCTATGACAGCCGCCTTCAAAACCATTTTCGACTGGGCAGGAAGAGTACGTATTACCTCCTTGACCCTGTCTGTTTCTATTTTATTGACCGCCATTCTCACATGCTTTTCCGTAATCCTGTTTTCTCCCATGCGGTCAGCTATTTCTGCCGACACGCGGAGCAAATCGAGGGCGCGGCGGGCATCTCCGTGCTCCTGCGCCGCCAGCGCCGAGCATAACGGAATTACTGACTCGCTCGTCGCATTCTCTTTAAAAGCCAGTTTTGCCCTCTCTCCGAGTATGTCCTCAAGCTGGTCTGCAGCATACGGGGAGAATATCATGTTCTCCTCACCCAATGATGATTTCACCCTCGGGTCCAGAAATTCAGTGAATTTCAGATCGTTTGATATGCCGATAAGCGATGTCTTTGCTTTCTTGAGGTCGTTGTTCATGCGAGACAAATTGTAAAGAACCTCATCCCCTTTGAGTTTGTCCACCTCGTCCAGCACGATTACAACAACTCCTCCTGTATTATCAATCCTCCTCACCAGCTTTGAATAGACCTCGTCTGTGGGCCATCCTGTGAAAGGTATGCGGTCTGACCAGTCCTCCATAAAATGGTTTGCTATGTTCTGAAGAACCCTGTATTGCGTATCAACAATTTCGCAATTTATGTATATGAAATGGGTAGTCCTGTTTAACTCGGAGCCTTTTATGGAAAGCTGCTTGCCAACATATCTTGTCACCGCCGTTTTTCCGGTGCCTGTTTTCCCGTAAATGAAAACGTTGGACGGAGTTTCCCCTTTCAATGCCGGCACAAGTATGGAAGCAAGTTCTTCTATATTTTTCTCCCTGTGAGGCAATATGTCGGGCACGTATGATGGACGCAAAACTTCTTTGTTTTTAAATATATTGCTTGATTTGAGTAAATCCTGAAATATGTCATCGTTCATTTTTCCCCCTTCTAAAATGAATATGTCTGGGTTAAATAAATGTTGTGGGATATATGTTAGCATGTTCTTTAGAAGCATAAAGATATGATGAAAAGCATTATAAG
>JAGGSL010000011.1 GCA_021159125.1 Thermoplasmata archaeon | reverse complement strand
CAGGCAGTATGTACCCATTCGCCTGTGCCAGTAATTCTTGTTCACTGCATTAAAAAGAGGTGGGAAAAACGGATGCACCGCAAATAATAACGCTTGCTATTTTTATAGTGAGCTACATACTCATATTCAGCGGCAGGATAGAGAGAAGTGCAGCTGCACTATTCGGACTTTTCATGATGGTTTCCGCCGGCTACGCTATGGGCTTCATGAACTTTGAGGAAGCATTGTCTCATGTTGATTGGGAGGTTGTGCTGCTGCTTTTCGGTATGATGACGTATGTTGGGCTCATGGCAAAAACAGGCTTTTTCAAGTATCTTGCGATAAAAGCAATAAAGATGTCGAAGGGAAAGCCGTGGCTCATTTTTCTGTATCTCAGTCTGATAACAACCTTTGTTTCCATGGTGATAGATAACGTTACCACCATTCTGCTTATCATCCCGATTACGGTGGAGGTGGCGGAGATGCTTGAGATAAACCCCATTCCAATAATGCTGGGAGAAGCGGTGCTTTCCAATATTGGCGGCGTTGGCACAATGATAGGTGACCCGCCCAATATAATGATAGGTCTCGCTTCCAAGTATACTTTCAACGATTTCATCGTTCACCTTTTTCCTCCTGTGATGGCTGCCCTGCTTATTTCGATATTATTCGCACGTATTGTTTATCGAAAATGGGTAAAAGAGGGTGCAAGTAATCTCGAAGAAATGATGAATATTAAGGAGGGAAAATACATACGGGACAAAAAGAAAATGAGATATCTGCTCTACCTGCTTTTTGGAATGATTTTTTTCTTTGCGAGCGAGAGCTACACAGGCATATCTCCTGCATTCATAGCACTTTCTGGAGGGGCTATATCGTTGCTCATCTCAATGGAGGAGCCGAAGGAAGCATTCAAGGCGGTTGAGTGGCCCACCCTGGTGTTTTTCATTGCGTTGTTTGCTCTTGTCGGTGGTCTGGATGAGACAGGTTTGCTGGACGGGCTCGCCAACGGAATTGCATCTCTTTCCTCCAACGTTGTGCTGATTTCCATTCTCATACTGTGGGTTGCAGGCATCTCCTCCTCATTTATAGATAACATTCCGATAACTGCAGCATTCATACCTGTTGTTGCCTCAATATCTTCGGACTACAATTCAGGCATAATATGGTGGGCTCTTGCCATGGGCGTGGGCATGGGTGGTAATATAACACCTATTGGCTCTTCCGCAGGCGTTATATCTCTTGCTTTGTCGAAAAGGTACGGACATGAGATAACAAACAGAGATTGGATAAAATTCGGAACGATAACGGGGATAGCAAGCATGGCCATCTGCACACTATTTTTGCTGGTGATGGGATGAAATTCGGCATTCCATAATACAATACATTCTAACTTCACCAGCCCTCCTCCAGCAGGCTCGCAAGGATTATATACCCAATTTACATATGAATTCGAATTCATATGAATAGCGATACATTCTTTAAATGCGTGGTGGATTCCAACAGGCGAAGAATACTGGAAATTTTAGGGGATGGAGAGAAATGCGTTAACGAGATAGTTGAAAGCATGGGGCTGGAACAATCTCTCGTTTCTCACCATCTGAAAGTTTTGAGGGAATGCGGGCTGGTAAAATCAAGGCATGAGGGAAAGAATGTGGTTTACAGTTTATCCACTCCAGAAATTCGCAATGTTCTGAAGACCGTTGAGAAGGCATCTGCTGAAATCGGAAATGTTAAACCGCACGAGGAGTGCCGATAATGCTCAGCCTTGTTGCAGTGGCAAATAGAACGAGGCAAAGGTGGGTGCGAGCATGAAGAACGTTCTGTTTGTATGCGTTGAAAGCTCCTGCAGGAGTCAGATGGCAGAAGCATTCTTCAACTCAATGGCAGGCGGCGGGGCGGAGAGCGCAGGGATATCTCCTGCAGAGGAGGTTGACAAAGGCGCAATAGAGGTGATGAAGGAAATTGGCATAGACATTTCGGGAAAAAAGCCGAAAGTGCTCATGCCCGAAATGAATGAAAAATTTGACTTCATTGTCACAATGGGGTGCATAGACGGATGCCCTGTGACGCCGAGGGAGAAAACAATTGAATGGAACATAGAAGATCCGAAAGGGAAAAGCATCGAGGAATACAGGAAAGCAAGAGATGTGATAAAGCAGAAGGTAAAAAAGTTGATTGGTGGGATGGGAAATGATTGAGATAATACAGGCAGGGATAGACATGCTTCTGAACTATCTATCAGAGCATGTGCTGACATGTTTGATACCTGCATTCTTCATAGCGGGGGCAATAGCGGCGTTTGTTTCAAAAGAGAGCGTGCTCAAATACTTCGGGGTGCATGCAAAGAAATACATTTCATATTCCGTGGCATCAATATCCGGAACCATACTGGCAGTTTGCAGCTGCACCGTCCTTCCCTTATTTGCAGGCATTTACAAGAGAGGAGCAGGCATAGGTCCTGCAACCGCTTTCCTGTTTTCCGGGCCTGCAATCAACATACTTGCCATTGTCCTCACAGCCCGCATTCTTGGATTTGAGATAGGGCTTGCAAGGGCTGTCGCTGCAATCATCATGTCCATTGTCATAGGGCTTATCATGGCTGCAATATTCAGAAGGCACGATGAGGAGACAAAAAACAATTCTGAATTTTCGGTGCAGAATAATGTCGACGAAAGAAAAAGGGGAATATCCCTCACATTTTTCATTTCGCTTGTCGCCATACTCATTGTCGCCACCTCGGGCATATCCTGGATGATAAAATTTCCGATAATTTATGCCCTGACCATCCTCATTGCAGTCATCCTCATTTTTTATTACGACAGGGACGAGATAGTTGAATGGGGGAACGAAACATGGTTTCTGACAAAGAAGATATTTCCCGTTCTGCTTGCCGGCGTGTTTGTGGTGGGCATTATCGGCGGTGTGGCGTCTCAATTTGTTGATGCCCCGCCGAGCAAGGCAGTTGGCGTAATGATAAAGGATTACATAGGCGGGAACAGCATCTCCTCATGTTTTATTGCCTCCGTTATAGGCGCTATTCTTTACATGCCCACGTTGCTTGAAGTTCCTATCGTGAATGATTTATTTGGCT
>JAGGSL010000041.1 GCA_021159125.1 Thermoplasmata archaeon | reverse complement strand
CAAAGCCTGTGGCAGAGCCGAGAGCAAAGGGATATCCTATGCCGAAAACAGGGTCTATTATTTTCGCCTGTTCGTAATATGTCTGGCTGCTTTCATCCCATTTCATGACTCTCATGAATGGATCCCTTCCGCCGATAAGCAGTTCATTTTTTCCGTCATTGTCAGCATCTCCGACAGGTTGCGGGCCCTCGTAACGGGCTGACCACATGGGTATTTTGCCATAGCTTTTCTCCCACTGTATTTCATATGTGCCATCTGATTTTTTGAGTGTTTGTTTGGCATCGCTTTCACTGCAATAAAAATTTTCTTTTCTTTTTTCAGAATGCACAGTGAACATCAATCCACTCAATAAGAGAAGGGAAATTACCGAGATTGCAATAATTTTTTTCATGTGTCAGTATTGAATGAGAAAATATAATCTTTATCGTTTCCCCAAAGTATTTAAAGCTCTGTGAAATTTGGGGGCTTCATAGGCAGGATAAATATGGAAGGATATAAGCTTGTAAGAAATGCAGCAGGAAGACTTGTGCCAACAGTTGTAAACGGCAGAAAAGTTGTTCCTTTTAAGGGCGTGAATAAGTACCGCCCCAATGGCAGAAAAGCATCTCCGCCCATACCCACCTGCATTGACTATCCTTCAGATGGAAATAAAATTGTTGGGAGTTTAAAAGAAGCTCTCAAATTGTGCGGTCTCAGCGACGGGATGACAATATCTACCCACCACCATTTCCGCAACGGAGACATAATTGCAAACAAAGTTTTTGACATTGCAGCAGAACTCGGCGTTAAAAATCTCAGATGGTTCCCAAGCGCTGTCTTTCCCTGCCACGAGCCCATAATAAAGCATATGGAAAGTGGAGTGGTGCATCATATCGAGGGAAGTTTGAATGGTCCTCTCGGGGATTACTGCTCGAGAGGAAAGATGAAGGGCATGGGAGTGCTGCGCTCTCACGGCGGACGTTACAGGGCCATTCAGGACGGAGACGTGCACATTGACATTGCTGTGCTGGCTGCTCCGACTGCGGATGCCTTCGGCAATGCCAACGGGCTTTACGGCAAGTCGGCATGCGGGCCTTTGAGTCTGGCAAAGCCAGATTCTCTTTATGCAGATAAAGTAATAGTGGTGACAGACAACCTTGTTCCTTTTCCGTGCTACCCGTGGGAGATTGTCGGAAATTATGTTGACTGCGTTGTTGTCATGGACAAGATAGGGGAGCCGTCGAAAATCGTGTCAGGCACAACGAAAATAACCGGAAATCCTGATAAGCTAAAAATAGCGGAGATGGCTGCCAGTTTTATCAGAGATGCGGGGCTGTTGCACGACGGTTTCAACTTTCAGGCAGGTGCAGGTGGCACGTCTCTCGCATTCGTGAATTTTCTTGAAAAAATAATGAAGGAGGAAGGAGTGAGGGCAAGAGCCATGGTTGGAGGGATAACGGGTTATGTTGTAAAAATTTTGGAGGAGGGGCTGGGCGATTACATTTTAGACGGGCAGAGTTTCGACCTCGAGGCCATCAGAAGTTTGAGGGAAAATGCAAACCATGTTACCTTTGACCTTCTGCAGTGCTACAACTTCCATTCAAAGGGAAACACAACCTCCATGATGGACGCAATCGTGCTCGGGGCAACAGAAGTTGATGCAAACTTCAATGCAAATGTTGTCACTCATTCTGACGGAAGAATGCTTCATGGCATAGGGGGATGGCAGAATAGCTTGCTGGCAAAATGCACAATACTTACCATTCCTTCAGTGAGAAGAGGAATGCCGATGATAAGGGACGAAGTGACAACGCTTGTAGGGCCAGGGGAGCTCATTGACGTTGTTGTGACCGAGAGAGGCATAGCAATCAATCCGAGAAGGAAGGATTTGATAGAGGCGACATCTGACTCGGAACTGCCGATAAAAACAATCGAGGAGATAAAGAAGGAGGCGGAAGATGAATGCGGAAGAAAAGCGGCAGAAGCAGAGCACGGAGACAAAGTAGTGGCTGTTGTGGAATGGATAGATGGCACAATCCTTGACAGCATATGGGAAGTGAAGAAAGCATAAAAAATTTTAAGTTGGGAGCCAGGTGTGGGCAGTAACCCTCCTTCTGTTTTATGCGGCATGAAAGAATGGCACCACGAAAAGAAATATGTTTATATATTCAGGATGGTTTTAATTTTGTTATGACCAGCGAAGCTGTAATGGAGGATATACATAAAGAGCTTCTATTCATCCGTAAAAAACTTGAGGAATTGGAAGAAATCATTTTACCAACAGAAAAATTGGAAGAAGAAGAATTGGAAGA
The DNA here is from genome assembly GCA_021159125.1 of Thermoplasmata archaeon. Taxonomy (GTDB): domain Archaea; phylum Thermoplasmatota; class E2; order UBA202; family DSCA01; genus VBQP01. Next base: position 819 of record JAGGSL010000041.1, on the reverse strand, counting down.
AATAAGAAATTTAAGGGAGGAATCAATTAGTGGTGAGCATATTAAATGGGATGAGCTGAAGAAAAAAATTTTGTGATTTCATGTTTGAAATCGTCATCCATAAAAAAATTGCCAGGAAATTTGAGGAAGTGGAGAAAGGATATATAAAGAAAATAGAAAATCTTTTTGAAACGTTAAAAACTGATGCCATTCCATGGAGAAAGTACGATGTAAAGAAAATTGAAGGAGAAATGGACACATACAGGGTTAGAATAGGAGTTTATCGGTTAATTTATTTTGTCGATAAAGGCAATAAAATAATCCATGTTTTGAAAATCGAGAGAAGAGAAAGGGCTTATAGATAAGTTGGGAGCCAGGTGTGGGCAGTAACCCTCCTTCTGTTTTATGCGGCATTCACCTATGCGTCCTACCTCCGAGCGGTCCTGGACAACCGATCCCGGTATTTGGACTTGCTCCAGGACGGGGCCGTTTCATCAAATCCCATGACAACGTCATTCCCGAGGAAATCATCCTCGTCATGGGCTGTGTCGTTTCTGCGCCCCGTTTGGGGCTCTCACCCCAGCTTTTACGCACCTGGTCCAGGAATGAGGGAGGAGTTTCCTCAGCACAAAGCCGTGAGCCGCTCACCCACTCCTGGCTCCCCTTATTTATGGAACTCTCCATATAAATATTTTCTACAAAATGCTTATTACCTGAACCATGCTTTTCATTTCATGGAGATAAAGCTGGATGGAAAGCTTGCTTTTGTGACTGCCTCGTCAAGGGGCATAGGATTTGGAGCTGCAAAGAAAGAGCTGGAGAAAAGCGGCAGCGATGTCT
>JAGGSL010000083.1 GCA_021159125.1 Thermoplasmata archaeon | reverse complement strand
TCTATAAAAAATGTTGGTATTACTTCTCCTTCCAGCTTGTGACAGCGACTCCGATTGCAAACACCACGGCTGCAAATATGAAAATTACAAGGCTGTTCATGAGCGCCCCTGACGCATCGCCGAAAATCATGGCATCTCTCAAACCTTCTCCCACGTAGTACAGCGGCATGAATTTTGCGACAACCTGCAGGAATGAAGGCATCACCTCCAGAGGGAAGAATATCCCTGCAAGAAACATCATCGGAAATGTTATGATATTGGCGGCGGCAGGCGCAGTCTCCTCGTCTTTCACGAAGCGGGTCACAATCATGCCCATGCCTGCAAATGCAAAGCTCGCAGAGGTTATGATAACGAACATATACACATTGAAATGAACGTTAAGGTTCCATACCACCATGCCAACTATGATGATGACAAATGTGGATACAAAGGACATGAAAAGCATGAAAAGCATCTTCGCCATAATCCACTCGCCACGGGTGAAAGGAGTCGTGAGCAGCTTTCTGAGCATTCCTTTTTTTCTGAATTTCGTATTGCTTTCTATGACGCCGAAAACGCTGTTTGTCATCACAGTCAATGCAATCACTCCTGGCACAAAGAAATCAATGTAATCGAATTTTTCCTGTATTATGTTGCTTGTGTTGAAGCGCATAAAATTCTGGCCCCCTGCAATCATGAGATTTGACTGACCCATGAATTGAGATATTACTGATATGATTATGCTGTTCCTCTGCGTCTCGCTCTGGTCAAGCATGAGTGTGATATTCAAAGCGAGGGATGCATTTTCATTTGCCATTGCCATTCCGAGTTTCATGCCGTAATTTTCAGGGATTACCATCACCGATTTCAGCTTCTTTGACTGCACATAATCCTCCAGCTCCTTTTCATTGGAAGCATCTTTATCATTTATTATCTTAATTTTTATTATGCCGGTGCTGTTCAGCTGTGCATACAGGGCATCGTAAAAATTCGTAAAATTGCCTGGAATACTCTCATTCATCATGCTGGCAATGAATTCGCCGTTTTTGTAATCGAAATTTTTTACGTACAGATCATAGCTGCCCCCGCCGCCGCCCGAAAAAATTGCTCCGAAGAGCAATATAAGAATGACAGGAAACGCAATTGAGAAAAACAAACTGCCTTTATTTCTTATGTAATTTTTCAAACTCGCCATGAAATCTGTTGCAATGATTTTCGGATTCATGTTTCCTCCTTTAACTTTTCTCCCGTCAGATTAAGAAATACATCCTCCAGATCGGAATGGCGGATGTCAATCTCCCTGTAATAAATTCCCTTCTCCTTTAAATGAAACAATATGTCTATCACCGCATCCCTCTTTGAAATCTTTACCTCCACATTACCGTTTGTCTCTTCCGCACTGTAGCCGTCTTTTTTCAGCGCCCCTGCAATCTCCCCTGCCTTCCCTCCTTTTATCAGCAAGGTGCTCTGATGGCCATATTGCCTGAGAAGTTCGTCAAGCGTGCCCTCTGCAACAATCCTGCCCTTATGGATGATTGCAATGCTGTCTGCAAGATACTCTGCCTCTTCCATGTAATGGGTTGTGAGAAAGACGGTTTTTCCCTGCTTTTTTAGCCCTGCAACGGCATCCCATACATCTCTTCTTGCCCTTGGATCAAGACCTGTTGTGGGCTCATCTAAAAATATAACGTCAGGGTCGTTCACAAGGGCTATTGCAACTCCGACACGCTGCTTCAGCCCGCCTGACAGATTCATATAAAGCTCGTTTTCCTTATCCCTCAGGTCTATAGTATCTATGATTTCATCAATGTCGGCATGCTTTTTGTAAAGGTTTGAGAAATATGTCAGGGTTTCTTTTACCGTTAGACGTTCAAAAGATATGAATTCCTGGGGAAGTACGCCTATCCTCTCTTTAATTTCTCTGGTGCTCTTGCTTATGTCATAGCCAAGCACTTTTACTTTTCCCTTGGTGGGATTCCTTATGGTTTCTATGATTTCGACCGTGGTTGTTTTCCCCGCGCCGTTTGGCCCCAAAAAAGCGAAAACCTCGCCTTCCCTGACTTTAAATGATATGTTATTAACTGCTTTCAAATCGCCATACAGTTTTGTTAAGCCTTCCACTTCTATGGCGTACTCCATTAAGGGCTAAAAAAATACCGTATTTAAAAATATCGACAATACTTTTTATACATCACCATTTCAAACCATGGAAAAATGGAGATTGCTTATTCACGGGGCAAGAGATGCTTTCACAAACATGGCAATAGACGAAGCATTGCTCATCTCAGGAAAGCCGACCATACGCTTCTACAAATGGAAGCCTTCCGCCATCTCAATCGGATACTTTCAGGGAATTGAGGAGGAGGTGAATCTTGCCGAATGTAAAAAGCATGGCGTGGATGTGGTAAGGCGCATAAGCGGAGGAGGAGCAGTATTTCACGATGAAAAAGGGGAAATCACATACTCGCTCATCGCCCCTGAAGAAATGCTTCCGGAAAATGTTCTCGAATCATGCGACAAAATATGCTCTTCCATTGCTCACGGACTTGGCTATCTCGGAGTGAATGCAAAATTTGCCCCGCTGAATGATATAGTGGCCAGCGGAAAGAAAATTTCAGGAAGCGCACAGACACGCCGCCACGGCAATGTCCTGCAGCACGGCACGATACTGCTTGATTTGAATGCAGAGCTCATGTTCTCGCTGCTGAACGTATCTGCCAAAAAAATTGAGGATAAAGGCATAGATAAAGCGAGCAAGCGTGTAACATGCCTGCGGGAAGAAGTGGGGGAAGTGAGCGAAGAAAAATTGATAAAAGCTCTGGTCAGGGGATTTGAAGATGGCTTTGGCATGAAACTTGCCGAAGGGAGAATGGATGGCACGGAAACAAGCAGGATAGATAAATTGAGGGAAAAATATGAAAGCAGGGAATGGAATTTTAAAAGGTGAGCTGAAGGTAAAGGGAGGCAAGCTGGTTAAATGCAGCCTTTCTGTTAAAAATGGAGCGATAGAGCACATAAAATTCACAGGGGATTTTTTCATGTACCCCGAAGAAAAGATAGAAGAGCTGGAGAAAATGCTTGAAGGGGTAGAATGCACTGAAGAAGACATAAAAGAGAGAATTGCCCCGTTTTTTGATAGCGTTGAGTTAATGGGCGC
>JAGGSL010000098.1 GCA_021159125.1 Thermoplasmata archaeon | reverse complement strand
GATGTTTATGTCGGCAGGCTTGCATGCAGAAATGTGAAAGAAGTGCAGACAGTCGTAAATAAAATCATAACATATGAAAGCACGCCTTCAGACCCATCCTGGTTCAAGAGGCTCATACTGGCAGGAGGAGACACATTTAACGATATCAGCGGACACAATTACTTGGAAGGAGAAGTCGCAACCCAGCAGACAGCAGATTATCTGAGTGGTAAAGGATTTGAGCCAATAAAGCTCTGGTGGTCACTGGGAAATCTGAAACAGTCTAATGTTGTTAGCGAGATAAGCAAGGGCGCTGGCTTTGTTCATTTTTCAGGGCATGGCAGTCCGGGAATGTGGATGGCAAAAGATTTCACCCAGGACCCGCATGGAAAATATATACTCGGGCTGGACGTTTATCATATGCCCATGCTTTCCAATTCCGGGGAATATCCAGTCGTTGTGATAGGCGGGTGCCACAACAGTATGTTCAATGCAACGTTTTTGGATAGCACGATAGGGTGTATAAAATCCCTTACAGGTAGCCTGACATGGTACTGGATGCCAATTCCCGAGAGCTTCGGGTGGTGGATAGTCAAGGCACAGAAGGGCGGTGCAATAGCAAGCTTTGGCTGCACAGGGCTTGGATACGGAACTATTGGAGATAGCAACGATGATGGTATTCCAGATTGCATACAGTATTTGCTTGGATGGCTCGAAGTTCACTTCTTCGAACAATACGGAGTGGATAATGTTGACATTCTGGGGGAGATGTGGGGAAATGCAGTCACAGGTTATGCAAATCTTTTCCCACCCATGGATGATAAGACAGATCTTAAGACCATAGAAGAATGGGCATTTCTGGGTGACCCATCGCTAAAAATAGGGGGATATTCCTCCTAATCTCTTTCTCTTTTATGCTTTTAATAACATTTCTTATTACCGCAATTATCATTTCCCTCTCCGGGGTGATGATGCCCGGTCCCGTTCTTGCATCTGCAATAGTAGAAGGGCATAACGACAGATACGCTGGAACAAAAATCGCCGTGGGGCATGCTTTTATCGAATTCCCGATAATGTTCGCAATATTTCTAGGGCTCGGGTATATTTTTACATACAACTGGGTAAAGGCAGCCATAGGCACAGGAGGGGGGCTATTGCTTCTCTTTCTGGGATGGAAAATGATTGAATTCGGGAAGAAAGGGAGAGATGAAGAACCCGTATTGCGCAATCCATGGATTCTGGGAGCAATTGTATCTGCGTCCAGTCCTTATTTTTTCTTATGGTGGGCAACAGTGGGTGCATCTCTGATTATAAAAGCAATTGAAATTGGCTTTTTTGCATTTATTTTATTTACAATAGCCCACTGGCTGTGTGACCTTGCATGGTATTCCTTTGTCTCCTTCACCACCTTCAAATCAAAAAAATTCTGGACAGAAAAAACCAGAGCAGCGGTATTATCCACATGTGGAATACTCATGATAGCATTTGGTATCTATTTTATCATCTCTGCAGCATCTTTTATTTGAGTTATTTGTATGTAACGAAGCATCCGTCTACATCTTTCCAATGTTGATTTCCCCAGTTTTTGCCGCCATCGTCCGAGGTGTAAAACTCTCCATTTGCATATGGATTTTCCCCGCTTGCGGCCCATCCTGTTCCCCATCCATCATTGGAACTTCTGCAAACTATGTAATATGTATTTCCAGGAATTACAGTTACAGCAGGAAATTCGAAAGATACCCATTCAACATTCCAGCCGGTTTCCTCCATGTTTACCTCTGCTTTTGCAAGGTCTTCACCATCTAATCTGTCTCTCAAAGACACTATAATGTTTCTACCGGAGTCCCAAGCCATTACTCCAAGCTCTATTTTTGATATGCTGTCAAGGGTGGGAACAAATGATTGCGCGCACCATCTTGTATTGTTTATATGGAAAATCCATTCCTGATCGACCTGCCGCTGGTCTACAGCATGGGTATCTGTCATTGTAACAATGGCAGGATCAGACCACCCTCCTTCTGCCCCTTTTTCGTCTTTTGCCATCACAGATATCTCGTATGTTCCTTCTTTATTCCACGAGTGGGTTATGCTTGCCACCTCTCCAGAAGGGTAAAAATCTGTCCATTCCTTGTTTCCGTCTCCCCAATCTACAAGATATTTTATGTTGTCTCCTTCGGGGTCCGATGATATCACTTGATACGTATAGGTAGTGTTTGTCTTCCCTATTTCCTGGCCATATGGTTTTTCTGGCTGAGACGGAGGCAGCTCTTTTTCCGTAAGGACAAGCTCGCCAGGGTAGTCATCAAAAATCTGGGGATGCATGCCTGTCTCGCTTTCTATCCTCGGCTTTGCATAGTAAAAAGCCTCTTCTAATGAGCACATTCCATCACCATTTGAGTCACCGTACCCCTGAAGCCCCTTGATAATATAGTCGGAGAAGAAGGAACCGTAAGAGGTCTTATCCTCCGGTACCGAAGTCACAACGACTCTGTTTCTGCCCTGAAGCTCTCCTGCAAAGCCTTCTGCCCAGTTCTCGGCAGCCTTGGAATAAGACCAGTTGTCATTGAAGCCGCCGCTATGGCAACTGTCAACGATCAAGGCAATTCCTTTTGACTCAAGTCTGTTCAGGAAGAAGTTGATTTCGTCATCGGTAATTATTGCAAATGGGTTCGCAAGGGGTTCCCAGCTCCATGGGTTGGGAAACGGAAGGAAGCCCCTGTAAGTTGCTAATGCTTCGTCCATACCATCTGCCTCATCAAATGGCGGCAGGTCAAAAAGAATCGGGAAGCCATGAGTCGTGAGATAGATAAGGGATATGTCATCCTCATCTTCCATTTTGTCAAGCCATCTGAAACCCTCGATTATATTGGGCACAGTGGCATTTTCCCCCTCTATGACTTTTATGTGACTTTCATTCCAGTTTGATGATACTGGTAGCATCTTCCTCAGCTTTTCAGACTCCACAAGCATGCTCGGCCTATCCATATCAGGATTGTTTGCATATACCCCGACAGCAACAATCAGTGCCCAGTACTCTGTTCCGCTGCCGGCAATATTTCCTCCTGCGCTTTCATTTCCCTGTATTTCTTTTAGCTGCGTATCTACCACATATTTTCCTACATCAACTGTAGACGTGCCGCCAGATAACGATAAAAGGATCGAGATACAAAATGCTGCTATCAGCATTCTC
>JAGGSL010000042.1 GCA_021159125.1 Thermoplasmata archaeon | reverse complement strand
GCTTTCTTTCTTTTCCATTCACTTTTCCCATACAGCAAGGGAATAAAAATGCACATGATACAAATATACAAATTTATCTCTCATCTACATGTCTTTTTAAGAGTACTAGGGACTGTCAGTAATACTTAAATATTGGGAATAGGATTAGTTACTATGGAGAAAAAAATATTAATTTTCGCAGCTGCAGCGTTTTTTATTACAGCAGGCATCATGATAATAGCCCAGCCAGTCATAAATTCTGTCAGCGATTCGCCTGACCCGGTAGAAGTGCCCGGGTATAACAATATCACCGCAGACATAACAAATGCAACTTCAGCATATGTGGAAATAAGCTACCCGAACGCAACGCTTATGGGGAACTTCTCGATGACGCAGGTTGGGGTAACCACAACATGGTACTATAATCATACATATGCATATCCTGACCCCCTCGGAACATATTCGTATATCGTAAAGGCATATAATGCGACAGGATGGTCAACATCTGCTACATACAATTTCGTTATCCAGGACACGACCGACCCCACAAGCAACGTTGATTCCATGCCATACTGGTACAATGCGCAGCCAATCACCATAACTGCAACCGCGAGCGATAACTATGAAGTATCAAACGTCTCTCTCTGGTACCGTTTCAGCACGGACAATGCAACATGGGGTGCATGGACATTCTTTGGAAAGGATACGGCAGCGCCATATTCATTCAGTTTTACCTTCCCGAGCGGAGAAGGCTATTATGAATTTTACACAATAGCCAATGACACTGCAGGAAATACAGAGGCTGCCCCGCTAACAGCAGACGAAAATGCAGGATATGATGCTACTGCCCCGGCAAGCAGCGTTGATGCCATGTCGTACTGGTACAATACCCTGCCTGTTGTCGTGACAGCCACTGCCTCTGACAGCATTTCCGGCGTATCCGAGGTTACACTCTATTACAGGTACAGCAGCGACAACTCCTCGTGGGGAACATGGACGGCATTTTCCACAGATAGTGCTTCACCATGGCAGTGGAATTTCAATGCTCCGGACGGAGACGGTTATTATGAGTTATATACAATAGCCAAAGACAACGCCACAAATACTGAAGCTGCCCCTCTATCTGCAGATGAGAGCATATGCATTGATATCAGCGCTCCAGCGACTTCCATGCATGCAGGACTTCCGAGATATGGAAATTATGTCACATCCTCAACAACCTTCAATTTAACAGCCACTGATTCGGTGGGAGTGAACACCACTTACTATCGCATATGGTATGGCGGATGGAATCCGTCTCCCGGAACAGGCTCGGGCATAGGCAACAATTTCTCAGTATATTCGGCAAACTTCACACTGAGCGGAAGCGGCACCCACTACATAGAATTTTACAGTGACGATATTGTGGGAAATAACGAGAGCGTGCATAACAGCACCTATATTGTTGACAACACATCTCCAAGCATATCAAGTGTGGCTGCCACGCCATCCACCCAGTCGCAGGGAGGAAAGGTGAACATTTCCTGCCAGTCGTCCGATAGCGGCGTAGGAATAAACAAGGTCTACGTGGAGGTTGTATATCCTGATTGCTCGACTGCAAATTTCACAATGTATTATATTCCGTGCACTTACTTCTACAGGGATGAGGCTTACTCGATTGTAGGCACCTACGATTATACCATTTACGCAGTAGACTTACTCGGAAATGGAATCACTTCTGGGGTGTATCACTTCACAATAACCTCTTCCGGCGATACAACGCCGCCTGTCACAACATGCACTCTTGAGCCCGCTGTCCCGGACGGCCCCGGCGGATGGTATGTTTCCCCCGTAAAAGTCACGCTCACTGCAACTGATGATGATACAGGCGTTAATTATACGAAGTACCGTGTGGATAACGGGAGCTGGCTTACATACACCAGCTATTTCATGGTTAGCACAAACGGATATCATCAGGTGGATTATTATTCGGTGGACAATGCCAACAACGTGGAAACAACCAAGCACGTGAATTTTAAAATAAATATTTCCAATCCTGTTACAAGTTACACCCTTGACCCTGCCCTGCCGAATGGGGAAAACGGGTGGTATGTGACAAATGTGACCGTAAATCTCACTGCTGTTGACCCTGACGGCATTGATTATACAAAATACAGGATAAACGGCGGCTCATGGATAACATATTCGTCTCCATTCAAAATTATGAGCGATGGCGTAAATCTGGTGGAGTTCTACTCTGTCGACCTTCTCGGCCATGCAGAAAATATAAAATCCTTCACGGTGAAAATTGACAAAGCGAATCCGACCATATCCCTGCAGAGGCCCCGCTTCGGGTACCTCTATCTATTCGATAGAGAGATAATGCCTCTTGCATCCGGCATAACATTTTCTCTCGGAAGGCTGACTGTCACGGCAAGCGCCCTGGATTCAACCTCCGGCATAGGGAACGTGACATTCTACACTGACGGGATACCCCAGAGCATAGACCTTCAGAGTCCATACCAGTGGATATGGGGCGGCGATGTGGGAACAAGAGTGCTGTATGCAGTGGCATATGATGAGGCTGGAAACTCAAAAATGAGCGATGCGATTCTTGTTACAATAATAAGTCTTTAGACGTGATACATTCCATCGCCACCTATTTGTGTATGTGAGGGTATCCAAGTAATGCTGTGCTCTTTAGAGATACATTGCTATGTCCCGCAGTATGAACGATGCTGTCGAAATGGGAGTATCATACCCTTATGGGCGTCCTCAAAAATCAATGACTAAATGGTTTCTATGGAAAAAGTATACTCATTCCTTTAAGGGCAGTGTGTATTTTGTCTGCGAGCATAAGAAGCACTTCCAAATTTCTTTTTACGGCTTTCGGTCCTATCTGCATCAGCCTATCTCTCACCTCATATAGGGAAGCCCCTTCACTGCTGAAGGTAACCAAAAGGTATGTCTTCATTCTGTTAATCGAAGTTTAGCTGTCTTTACTGCCCCCTATTCCGCCCGATAAAGTAAACAATCTCCCACTTTATAGGAATGTTACAATTCAAAAAAATCAAAAAGAAAAAGGGAGGAGGATTAAACCCACCACCATGGCTCGACCTGCCACTGGCTCTGCCCGCTCACGAACACGAATGCTCCTTCACCCATGAGCATGTCGAAGTTGTAACTGCCAAGCGCCGTGATATATTCCGCAACCCAC
>JAGGSL010000097.1 GCA_021159125.1 Thermoplasmata archaeon | reverse complement strand
CTATTAAAACTCCTATTGCCGCTTTTGCCTTATATTTGCTCATTTTATTGCCTCCTTTGCCTCATATTTTCTTACTGGCCCCCAATTTTTGGTGCCTCCAATATAATAAATATGCTAACAATATTTAAAATTAACTTGAAACTTCAACTCTCACACATAGATTGCATATAACATGCAGAGATATGGACAGGAAATATTTAAGTAATAATTTTCAATACCCAGTCCATGCATAAGAAATTATTTACTCCTGGGCCAAGTGAGGTTAGAAGCGAAATTCTCCAGGCAATGGCAACTCCTCAGATACATCATCGCTCAAAAGAATTCTCGCAGCTATACGCAGAGCTTCAGCCAAAATTGCAGAAATTACTTTATACGCAGAATCCAGTATTGCTTTTCACATCTTCTTCTACTGGAGCGATGGAATCTGCGGTGATAAACGGGGTGAGAAAAAAATGTTTGAATCTTGTGAACGGGGCATTCTCCAAGAGATGGCACAAAATAACTGAGATGAACGGAATTCCCTGCGATACGATAAATCTTGATTGGGATAAAGCCATCAAGCCAGAGATGGTCGACGAAAAATTGTCGACTGGAGAATATGATGCTGTAACTCTAGTATTCAATGAAACATCAACAGGAATGATGAATCCTCTCGAAGAAATAGCGGAAGTTGTTAAAAAGTATCCTGATGTATTGTTTTTTGTAGACGCGGTTTCGGCAATGGGAGGAGCAAAAATAGAGGTGGACAAACTCGGCATAGACATGTGTCTCGCAGGCGTACAGAAGTGTTTTGCCCTGCCTTCCGGAATTGCGGTCGCATCTGTAAGCGAGAGGTTGCTCAAAAGGGCAGAGGAACTCAACAGGGGCTATTATTTCAATTTGCCTTTGATGTATAAATATCACCTCAAAAATCAGACAAGGGTCACACCCGCCATTTCACAGATAATCGCGCTGAATGCCCAGATGGATTACATACTCGACGAGGAAGGACTGGAGAACAGATTTGCAAGACATGAAAAAATGGCAAAAATAGTGCAGGACTGGGCAAGGAAATACTTTGATATATATCCTGAAAAAGGATACGAGTCAAAAACACTGACATGTGTGAAGAATACCAGGAACATATCTGTGGGTAAATTGAACGAAGAACTGGCGAAGCACCATATGGTCATTTCAAATGGGTATGGAGACCTAAAAGAAAAAACTTTCAGAATAGCACATATGGGTGACCTTCAGGTTCAGGATATCTATGGGCTGCTTGATGTGATAAGCGAAATCTTAGATCTTTAAATGCAGGAAAAGCAGAAGATAAGAAAAAAATTGCTTGATTTGAGGAATTCGTTATCTGCAGCGGAAATTTTTGAGAGAAGCAATCAGGTGATGGCAAATATTTTGGGCATGGATGATTTTAAAAAGGCAGAGGTTGTTGCCGTATACATCTCATTTGGGACCGAAGTAAATACTCACGGGTTAATACGCTCTATTATGGGAAAAAAGAAGGTTTTGGTGCCTGTTGTAACAGATAAGGAAAAGAAAGAATTAATTCTATCAGAGTTGAGAGACTGGAAGGAACTTTCATCTGGTTCATATGGCATTCTTGAGCCTAAAAAGGAATTTGTAAGGAAGAATGATGGTGATGAGGTTGATATATCTCTCGTTCCGGGGGTAGCATTTGATGTTTATGGGAATAGAATAGGATACGGCAGCGGATATTATGACAGATTGCTGAAAAAAATGGCAGGAATAAAAGTTGGTGTTGCATACGATTTTCAGGTTATAGACAAAATACCAAATGAGGGACATGATGTCAGGGTGGATAAAATTGCTACTGATAAATTTGTAATGACCATTAGCATCTAATTTTCGATAATTGTACCAAACTTTTTATAAATGGAAGAAAGTATACTCCCACACTAAAAATGCTCAAATATGAAGATTTAATAAGCAAAAGTTCGGGGTTGAAAAGATGGTAAAGAATGTAATTACAAAAGTGTGTACTATTGGTGTGATAATGACACTTTTCATTCCTGTGTTTTTTTCAGGGAATGGAAGTGCTAATCCAGCGTTGTCGGAAGGCGATATGGCTGCAAATGGAGTTGCTGTGGACAGCCAGAATAATGTTATTGTAACCGGGCAGGTTTACGATGATAACGAAGGTAAGTGGATAATCAGAACGGAAAAGTATGATGGCAACGATGGCCATTTAATATGGAGCAAGGATTTTGATAAGTACAACTACAACATAGGGAAGGATGTTGCAGTTGATTCTAATGGCAATATAATTGTTGTGGGCTCCGTAAACGAAACCTCTTTGGAAGGATTCAATTACTGCATCATAAAATATACGAAGAACGGCGACCAAGTGTGGTACAAAACATTTGACAGGAAATTTTACGATACACCGTGGAGGGTCGTGGTGGACTCCGCAAACAACATATTCGTCACAGGCATGTCGCTCAAAATAGACCCCTCCTCAGGTTTTTCCAGCGACTACTGGACAATAAAGTGTGCCTCAAACGGAAATAAACTGGAAGAGAAGGTTTTTGATGTGAGCAATGCAGATCTCGCCTTTGGCATAGCACTTGACAACAGCAACAATGTTATTGTGACCGGCTCGTCAAATCATGATAACCATCTTGCTTATTGCACACTTAAATACGACAGCAATCTGAATGAGCTGTGGGGGCCTATCTATTACGGCAGTGGAAATGAAAATAATAGTGGCTCGGGTGTGGCTGTGGATTCAAATAACAATATAATAATAACCGGCGGCTCTGAGAAAAATGGCGATAAGAATTATCTTACCGTAAAGTACAACAGTAACGGAAATAAGTTAAATGACGCTGCATATAACGCAGGGGGGACCGATGATGCAATGGGTGTGGCTGTGGACAGCAAAAATGATATAATAGTAACGGGAACATCCACGACCAACTCAGATGAACATTTTTGCACCATAAAATACAACAGCAATCTCGGCACGTTGTGGGTCAAGAAGGAAGATGGATTTATGGGTGGTGCCAAGGATATTGCAGTTGATTCAAATGACAATATAATTGTCACAGGGTACAGCAAGACAGGAGGGGACAATTATTACACAATAAAATATTCTCCATCCGGCGAGGTATTGTGGGCGGGCGGCGGCGGCTCGGGACCCGCAGAACCGCCAACTGCAGATTTTTCATATACGCCAGCAAGTCCAACAAGAGCTGATTTTGTACATTTCTATGACAAATCCACCGGCAGTATAACG
>JAGGSL010000040.1 GCA_021159125.1 Thermoplasmata archaeon | reverse complement strand
TTATTACGCAGAAATTAGTAATTATGAAAAAATACTGGAAATGGTTTATAATGTAAAAAAAGTTGAAAATCCTGATTTTGAAAGAGATGAAGAGTTATTTGAATATTTGGGGGAGATATACCCCATTGTCATTGATATTCACAGAAAAAAAAGAAGCCCTGAAGCGTTAGACCATGATAAATGGTTGATAAATATGATAAAGCATTTCAGAGATACAACCAAACCACAAGTATTTGATTGCCCTTGGATTGTCACGATGGATAAGGTCTTAATTCATGTTAATGAGTTTGTTTGCTCCCACTTCGATATAGACTTTGGATACGCAATCCATTTAAGAACTTGGTTAAATACTTTACTTAGGTATAGAAGTATTATTTTCTCGGATGAGAATAAAAGCAAATTAGTTCACGCTTTATTGAAGTATATGGTTGTTCCTAAAGAAGAATACTTAACTTTAAGAAGTTGGGCAAAATTGATTACTTATAGGTTGGGCTTGAGAGAGGACGATATTGAAAACGTTTATTCACTTTTTACGAAATCACCATTACATAGTGAGTTAGTCAGAGCTTTAAACAATAGAAACACAGATGATATCATTAATACCACTAATAGAATTCTTACTGACACCGGTTTAATCGAGAAATTATTTGAAGCTAGCAAATTTAAGCAAATTATTGCGAAAAAGGAGAAGCAAATTAAACAAGTTTCACAAAAATATAAGGAAGAAAAAGCACAAAGAGAGGCATACGAGAAAGTTGCTACAGCCCCTTCAGTAGTTCAAAATTTCATTGAGGGAGTTGACCCTAAAATTTCGCAACTTTTTGAAATTCTTTTATGCCAAATAGAAGAAGCTAACCCCTATTTTTTTGAAGAATCTGGTCTCCGTAAGCCAAGCAAAGAGAATATTAGCAAAGAAGAAACAAAAACTTTACTAATTACTATTAAGGAAAAAATTAGTTCTGGAGTTGACTTTGCAGTAAAATTATCCCATTTAATGCCCCTAATAGACCGGGTTCTAAAGTATCTTTGACGACAAATAACTTGAAGTGACTAAATTGGTATGATTGTTGCTTCTGGATTTGTTTATCTTTAAGATTCCCCCTCATTCTGTTCTTCTTTCTCTGTCAACCATTCTATGAAATCATCAATGCTCTCGTTTTCTTCTGGCTCTATCTGAACTTCTATTTCCCCCATTGGATGGGCAAATATTGCGAAATTTACTTTTCCTGCGTATGCCGCCTGCTTGTTAAGTTTGAACGAAAGCTTTCCTCCTTTAACATTCTTCTTCAAAAACCATCGTGCAGTGTCCCTTATTTTCTGCGTCTCGAGCATCCTTTTCAAATTCTCCGCATTGGATGCAGTTCCTTCCAGTTTGCCCTCATGCTCCTCCATCGCTGCATCGGGAAATATGTTCAGCACTGCCTGCTTCACCCTGCTGCTGTCCTCCGTGCTTTTGATGGGAGCGGTGACTTTTATTTCCACAATCTGGTATCTGCAAAGCATTTAAAACCGCAACTATATTAAACGATGCTTTTATTCACGTCAGGATGGAACACGTAATATTTGAAATAAACAAAGAGAAAGAGGAAGGCATAAATCTGCTGAGTAAAGACGACCTGGTGAGCAGGCAGAGCATCATGATAAGAGATGCAAAATCTCTCGGTATTGAAGGAGACAGTATATACGTGAAGATAGACGGAAGCGAGGAAGCTGTGAAGCTGGCAGAAAAAATAGTCAGGGAAAACGAGCTTGGAAAGAAGCTGAGTGAAGAAGAAGCAAAGCCGATCATGGATAAGATAAAAGAGGAGGAGGAAAGCGCCAGCGAGGGCATGGGCTTCATCTTCGGATAATCTTCTCCTCTGCCTCTATTTTTACTGCTTTTCGATATTTTTTAAGGATTATACCTCATCGAACAGGAACGGCGAAAGAACCTCTATTCTTTCTCTGTAATCTTCAGGATACAGGAGATGTTCCACTGCTGTCACGCTGCTTAGCAATGAGTTTCCATCCTGGGGAGTGAAACAGAATCCTACAACCTCGTGCTTGTTTCTTACAAATATCGTGGGTAGCACCGCCACGGTCTGGTTCAATATCCTGCCGTAATGGCCGTGGTCTCTCCCGAATGAGAAAACAAGGTTTGCAAGTTTTTTGTTCGTGACCGCCACTCTCGGCTCATTTATGAAATTGTCTATGATTTCTTCTGTGCTCGTTTCTTTTTTAACCGCTATATCAAACCATATCGCATGCATGTACTGGGTGTTGACTTTCATGGCAGAGGAGAAAACATCAAGGTCAAGCCCCAGGGTGTTGTAAAGATGCCACACGTCTCTTGCGTGATGCGTGCCGCGCTCATCATTATGAACCCCAACCTCGGGCGAAGGAACGAATCCGGAGCTTTGAGAAATGTCGTTTGTTCTCCTTATACAAACAAATCTGCCGCTCACAAAGTTGTCTGCTGACTGCCTCATTGCAACTGTTTTTATTGCCACTGCTATATTATGAGTGTTGCAGCTCACTATCTGTATGTACTTGTCGCTGTTGAGCGCATCATCATTTATGCCTGCTGCATACATCTTTCCGAAGCCGAATTCCGAGCCCTGCGCAAGAAAACCTGTAACCTTATCCTCATATTTTTTGTAAAACTTTTCCTTATTCTGAAGACCTATGCCCTTTGGCGTGCAGTCGACAACAACAGTTGCACGTTCTATTGCCTCCTCAGCCGTATATTCCGGCTCAAGGTCAAGTTCTCTGAAATCCTTGATTTTTTCCTTATCGACAACAAGCTTGCCTCCTCTGTTGAGCAGACCTTTCACTTTCGGTCGATCTGTCAGAACAGCACTGTGCTTGTAAAAAGTTACCTCGTCAATACCAAGCTGGTGCTTCATATCGCACAAAAGACCGACCAATGGCTCACCTATTGTTCCTGTCCCCACAACATGAACTACATTCCCCATAATATCGAGATGTAATTCCTCTTGCTTATTTAACGTTTTGCTCAAGCAATCTTGAGCATATAATGACCCTGAAAAAATCAAAAAGGGAAAAGAGGGGTTTATTGCGGCACAGGCTGCGAGGGCGCAACCTGCCACTGGCTCTGCTCGCTCACGAACACGAATGCGCCTTCACCCATCAGCAGGTCGAAGTTGTAACTGCCAAGCGCTGTGATATATTCCGCAACCCATGTCTGTTCCTGAGCGTTCCACTTTGCAACCTTTATGCAGTGAGTTATGTTGTCCGCAATGTCCTCTGCAGGCTCATACTCCGGGTAGGGCCAGCCAATGAGATTGTATCCTGGATACAACGTCATGTTTATCGTTGGC
>JAGGSL010000024.1 GCA_021159125.1 Thermoplasmata archaeon | reverse complement strand
GAGGGTTATTAAGCATTATGCTCCCAACATTTTTTCCATCGTTGGCAGTCATTGCCATAACTGATGGAATTACAAGAGCTACCAATACAAATATCGCTATTATCTTTTTCATTTTTTCACCTTCATCTTCAAGACTCTACAATTGCAGCCGCTGCCTGGTCCGTATATTGTGCTATGAATCTGTACGGCTTGGGTTGTGTCCACGGGTTTTTCTCAAGGTGAGGCATCCAGTGAGCTATCCCTCCTATGACCATTATGTTGTCAGGAGTTATGTCCCCGTAAGTATTCCCATTGTGGTCCGCTGTACCGTCCCATGTTGTTGTTTCCTCATATGTTCCTCCTGCAGGAATGGAAACATATTTGTTGAAGGCGTAGTCAAGAAGGGCATAGCGGAAAGGCTCTCCCTTTTGATTGCTCCAGCGAGAAACTACTTCTGTAACGTAAACCCTTAGATGGCCAAAGTAGGATTTGGTGCCTTCATTTGTAATGCTGACAGTAATATCTATTTTTGCATCTCCCTTCCATTCGGCGGATATGTTCATTGAGAGAGGATTCACTTCTCTTTGCGAAACACTCAATATATCCTGTCCGTACATGGTCGGGTTATCTGCTACTTTGTATCCCCCGTCGAGGTAAAGCATTGGTATGTAGGAATCTCTCAGCCATCCCCCTCTTGTCTGTGCAACCTTATTTGTATCATACACGAGGGTTACGTAATAAAAGGGATAATTTCCTGAGGAATAAAGTGCTTCGATTTGCTCGTCCGCAGGTGGACAGCTAGGGCACCATGTTGTGCTTCCCATCTCAGCGAGAACAGTATGGGTATTCATGCTTTTTGGTTTGACGAGAGGCATCGTGACCTTCAACGTTGCGGGCTCGCTCTCCGCACCGTTCTCATCTGTTGCTTTCACCGTTATTGTGTAATCTCCATCCGAGTTCCACGTATGGGAGACAGTTACTTCCTGACCTGAGTTATATAAATCAGTGCATATCTCGTCACCGTCTCCCCAGTCAAAGCAGTAAAACACCTTATCCCCGTCAGGATCTGTTGTGACTGCAGTGTATGTATATGACTTGCCTGTCTCTCCAGATGTAGGCCCCGATATTGTGGGCTTTGCCGGAGGGTTATTAAGCATTATGCTCCCAACATTTTTTCCATCGTTGGCAGTCATTGCATTTATGGTCATTACCGATGGCACTAAAAGAGCGGCCAATACAAATATCGCTATTATCTTTTTCATGGTCGTACCTCAAAGGTTTATTACATACATATTTATTACATTTTCTGCAGTATTTCCTGCCTTGTCATAGGCAATTACCTGCAGAGTGTGACCGCCAAATGTTCCGTCGTAGTCGTATTCATAAGGTTCCTCTGTTGCGGTATGGAGGAGTTCTCCACATACCATAAACTCCACTTTGTCAATGCCTGATTCGTCACTTGCGTCTGCCTGGATGGTTATTTTTCCTATGGCGATTGCCGTATTTCCAAATGGGCTTTTTGCTATTTCCCTATCTCCAAAATAAATATATCCCTTCTGCGGTTTTTCAACGCTCAGCTGGGGCGGCGTGAAATCCTCTTCTTCGTTATTTGTTACAGACACAGTGATGTGCAACTCGTTGCTCACCCATGTGCTCTTTATCGTCAGATTCAAATCATGGACGTCCTGTATGGAACAATAATTCAGGGCTCCTCTATAAGGGCTTTCGGTCGGATAACCGCCTATCACAACTCTTCTTCCTCCGTCAAAGAATGCCGTCGGGTAACCCGCCAGGTTATAATCATTCAGTCTTTCCTCGACCTTGCTATTTTTATCCGCTATCATAGAAACAAAGTAAAAAGGATAGTCGCCAGAGTTATATATGGAAGTAAGTGCATTTGCCATTGCGGGGCAGTAACGGCACCATGTGGCTGTTCCGACCTCGCAGAACATGGTGTGAGTAAAATTTTCATTTTTTACATTATATCCTGTCTCCCCCGGCATTGCAGCGGCAGCAGCATCCACATGGTAAGCATCGAACGGGTTGCCGAAAGGCGGGTCCGCATGCCCCTGATGAACCTTTGGGTTGAATACGGCTGCGATTGCCATTATGTTGTTCTCATTCACGTCATTATATCCTGCATCGCTCGGATTCCACGTTATGTTTTCCACCTGTGTTTCTCCGTATGGTATTGAGAGATTGCCTACAAATGCATAATCAAGGAAGCCGAAGTGGTATGGGTCGCCATCATGGTCATTCCATCTTGAGGTTGGCTCAACAATATAAACTCTCAGAGTGCCCGTGTAACCCGAGAGCGTAGCTTTATCATAGCTCAGCGGCATCGTGACCTTCAACGTTGCGGGCTCGCTCTCCGCACCGTTCTCATCTGTTGCTTTCACCGTTATTGTGTAATCTCCATCCGAGTTCCACGTATGGGAGACAGTTACTTCCTGACCTGAGTTATATAAATCAGTGCATATCTCGTCACCGTCTCCCCAGTCAAAGCAGTAAAACACCTTATCCCCGTCAGGATCTGTTGTGACTGCAGTGTATGTATATGACTTGCCTGTCTCTCCAGATGTAGGCCCCGATATTGTGGGCTTTGCCGGAGGGTTATTAAGCATTATGCTCCCAACATTTTTTCCATCGTTGGCAGTCATTGCCATAACTGATGGAATTACAAGAGCTACCAATACAAATATCGCTAATATCTTCTTCATGGTATCATCATCCATATTTGCAATTACTATTAAAACTTAACTATCGTTAAGGGTTGTAAATTGGCGTCATTGTTGCATCAAAAGCTTTAAATGCAAGACGGCATAAGCAAATGAAAAAATGAATGACAAAATAAAAAAATTGGAGATGCTAAAGAAAGAAAGAAATGCAGTCATTCTTGCACACAATTACCAGCGCCCTGAAGTGCAGGATATTGCTGATTTTGTTGGCGATTCGCTCGCACTTGCCATGAAGGCGAGGGAGACAGATGCTGACGTTATAGTATTCTGTGGTGTTGATTTTATGGCAGAGAGCGCAAAAATTGTTAATCCTGATAAAATTGTTTTGCATCCTGATACGGGCGCAAAATGCCCTATGGCTGCAATGGTGGATGCGGATGAATTGCTTGCGTTTAAAAGAGAAAAGGGCATGGATGTGGTGAGCTATGTAAACACATCTGCAGAAGTGAAGGCAGTAAGTGACATATGCTGCACGTCTGCAAATGCAGTCAAGGTAGTAAAAAGCATGAAAAACGGGGTCATATTTGTTCCCGACAGCAATCTCGGCAGATATGTAAAGCGTTTTGTGACTGACAAGGAAATATTGTTATGGCCCGGTTTTTGTCCAACACATGAGAGCATAAGCAGGGAGGACATATTGAAACTAA
>JAGGSL010000036.1 GCA_021159125.1 Thermoplasmata archaeon | reverse complement strand
CGGTGCAGGGAAGAGATGATGCTGAAAAAATAAAATATTTCATTAAAGATGCGATGGAGGAATGGGGAATAAAGTATGTCATGCTTGTAGGCGATATAGAAAAGATGCCCTCCAGGAAAGTATGGAGTTTCTGGGGAGGCGGTCAGATGTATTCCGACCAGTATTATGCAGACATATATGATGCTAACGGAAGCTTCTGCAGCTGGGACAGCAACGGAAATAACAAATTCGGCGAAACAAATTCTGATGGGGGAGAGATAGATTCTGTTGATTTGTACTCAGATGTTTATGTTGGAAGGCTGGCATGCTATGACAATGAGGAAGTTACAACGGTTGTAAACAAAATAATACATTACGAGGATGCGGCTTACGGCAAAGAATGGTTCAACAAACTTATACTCATGGGCGGCGATACCTTCCCTATATGGAACAATATAGCGGAAGGCGAGATAGTCAACCAGTATGTTGAGGATGCGACCCCTGACTTTGAGCATGTTAAGATACAGACATCGCTGCATAATTTCCTGCCCAATAAGATAAACAATGCTATGACAGAAGGCGCAGGCTTTATTTCATATTCTGGCCATGGGTTTGAGTATGGCTTTGGCACATATCCCAAGAACAGAAGATGGATGATTGCATATTACACGCCATATCTTCTTGCTCTCAAAAACGGTGATAGACTGCCCATTGTATTCTTTGATGCGTGCCTCACTGCAAAACTGGATTATTATATGCTGGGCAACCCAAAGGTGCCGTGCTTTGCATGGTGCATGGTGAAGAAGGCGAATGGAGGGGCAATTGCCACAATAGGGGCAACCGAGACAGCAACGACAAGTGTAGGTGAAGACGGTCCCCATGGACAGGCAGGTTATATGAATCTGCATTTCTTCATGGCATATAAGCCGGGCATACATGTCTCGGAAATGCTTGTAAGCGCTCAGAATGATTACATCAACGGGGTGGCAGAAGGCGTTGCCAACGACCGATTCTACATAATGACAATAGAGCAGTTCATCCTGCTCGGCGACCCGAGTTTGAAAGTGGGCGGATATCCGTAGGTGTGCAAAAGAATTTATATGCTGCTCCATATTTGGAAAGGTGATGACAATGGATTGGGGGATGAAAAATCGCCTTTCGAGAATAATTAAGAAGGATGGGCATACCGTCATGCTTGCTGTTGACCACGGCTATTTTATGGGGCCCACAACAGGACTTGAAAAGCTAGATGAGATGGTAACTCCTCTTATCCCATACGCCGACACTTTGATGCTCACTCGCGGCGCACTCAGAAATTATATCGACCCGGCGGTGGACATACCCATAGTGCTTCGCGTTTCCGGAGGAACAAGCATAATAGGGAAGGAGTTGCTGCACGAAGGAATCATTGCCTCCATGGAAGACGCAATACGCCTGAATGTCTCAGGGGTTGCATTCTCAATACTGGTAGGCGCAGATTTTGAAAGAGACACCCTGCTGGGATTTGCACAGATAATAGATGAGGCGGAGCGCTACGGCATTCCCGTTGTTGCCGTCACGGCAGTAGGCAGGGACATGGCAAAAGATGCCCGCTATCTCAGCCTTGCTTCAAGAATGGCAGCAGAGATTGGTGCTCACATAGTCAAAACATATTACTGCGAGGATTTCGAAAAAGTGGTGGACACATGCCCTGTGCCTGTGGTCATAGCGGGCGGCAAGAAGCAACCCGAAAGGGATGCGCTCCAGATGGCATACAACGCAATCCAGGCGGGCGCGGCAGGCGTGGACATGGGAAGAAACATATTTCAATCATCAAATCCGGTTGCCATGATAAAGGCTGTCAGGGCTGTAGTGCATGAAAATGTAACGCTGAGGAAGCATATCAGATTTTCGAAGAGGAAAGCAAGCAATAGAATGTTTTTTACCTGTGGAAGCGATCGCCAGTGACAGGAATAAATTAAGGCAGCCATGCCCTGTTTTCTAACAAGTTTTAAAAATTTGGCATGCTTACTTAAGCAATGAAAGTTGCAATGTATTATAATAATAAAGATGTGAGAGTAGAGGAAATGCCGGTTCCCGAGATAGGGCCAAAGGAATTGCTTGTAAAGGCTAAAGCATGCGGAATATGCGGCAGCGATGTCATGGAATGGTACCGACTCAAAAAAGCTCCGCGCGTTCTGGGCCATGAGATGACAGGAGAAATTGTGAAAGTTGGAGAGAAGGTGAAGAAATACAAAGTGGGGGAACGTGTATTCGTTTCACATCATGTGCCATGCGGAGAGTGCCGCTATTGTCTGAACGACCAGCATACGTTGTGTGACACATTGCATTCAACAAATTTTTATCCCGGGGGCTTTTCCGAATACATAAGGGTGCCTGAGATAAACGTGGAAAAGGGCACTTTTGTTCTGCCCGATGAGATTTCATACGATGAAGGCACATTCATAGAGCCGCTTGCATGTGTTGTGCGTGGCATGAGAATAGCAGGATTCAAGAAAAAGCAGAGCGTTCTCGTCATCGGAAGCGGTATAGCAGGGCTGCTGCATGTAAAGCTTGCAAGGGCGATGGGCGCGGAGGTTATCATTGCCACGGACATAAATGAATACCGCCTCAAAAAAGCGTCTGAGATGGGGGCTGATCTTGCTCTGCACGCCAGCGATGACATTGCAGGTGAAATCAAAAAAATAAATGATGGCTATCTGCCTGATCTGGTGGTTACATGCACAGGTGCGCCGCAGGCGGTTAATCAGGCAATTCATCTGGTGGGGAGAGGAGGCACGATACTATTTTTCGCTCCGACCGAGCCAGGCATGAATATTCCTTTCCCTCTTTTTGATTTGTGGAATAAAGGCGTAACCATGGTATCAACATACGCTGCCGCTCCGAGAGATATTGAAGAAGCTATCGAGCTTCTGCGATCAAAAAAGGTGAGAGTGGAGGATATGATAACTCACCGCCTTCCTCTGGAGAGGGTGCAGGAAGGATTTAACCTTGTTGCAGATGCCAAGGAATCGATCAAAGTAATCATAGAAATGTAACGGGCAGTTATTTTGATTACAAAATGCAAGCATTATATCAGCAAATTGCGAAATATTTATATATTTCCTATGCTATATAGGTCTGGTGATAAAAATGACCAAAATAAGCAAAAAAATAGGAAAAATGTGGAAGGACATGACGGGTGTCAGCCCCATCATAGCCGTTATCTTGATGGTGGCAATAACCGTCGTGCTGGCAGCAACCATATACGTCTGGGTGAGCGGATTCGGTGGTGGCAGTGGAGAAGCACTGAGTATGTCAGTGAACCAAGTTGGAAATTTGAATAGTGGCAAAGCCTCCTTTGTGGTAACAGCACTTAGCGGAAATGCAAGCTGGAGCAGTGTGAAGATACTGGTAGGATCAACACCTTT
>JAGGSL010000101.1 GCA_021159125.1 Thermoplasmata archaeon | reverse complement strand
AAAAGTTAAGGGATTTGTGCATGTGGCGGGAATACAGTCGCCCGGGCTGGCTGCCTCGCCTGCCATAGCGAAGATGGTGCTCGGCATTTTGAGGGATGAGGGGCTTGAGATGAGGGAGAAGGAAAACTTCAATCCTTTCAGGAAAAAGCCTCTGGTCTTCAGGGAATTGAGCAAGGAGGAGAAGGAAAAGGCGATAGCAAAAAACCCGCTTTACGGGAAGGTGGTGTGCAGGTGCGAGCAGGTGACCGAAGGAGAGGTTGTTGATGCCATACATTCTCCCATACCTGCGCTGAGCGTTGATGCCGTTAAAAGGAGGACGAGAGCCGGAATGGGAAGGTGCCAGGGCTCTTTCTGCCTGCCGAGAATTGCGAAGATAATAGCAAGGGAAGCGAACATTCCTGTTGAGGAAGTGGTGAAAAACAGCGAGAATTCAAAACTTTTTGTGGGAAAGGCAAAATGCCTGCTGGAGGGAGAAGATGAAGACTGATGTTGTTGTTATCGGGGGCGGTCCTGCAGGTCTTGCCGCTGCATTGAAAGCATCTGAGCATGCAGACGTTGTTATCATAGAGAGGGATAAGGAATTGGGCGGCATACTGCAGCAGTGCATACACAACGGCTTCGGAAACTTCATTTTCAAAAAGATGATGACGGGACCGGAATATGCCTACCATTTCATCTCTCTCGTCAAAAAATCCGGCATCAGGGTGATGACAGAAACTTCCGTTCTCGAAATAGACGGAAACAAAAAAATTGTTGCTGCAGGTCCTTCGGGAATTGTGGAAATAGAGGCAAAAGCAATAGTGCTTGCGATGGGATGCAGGGAAAGAAGCAGGGCGCAAATTTTGCTTCCGGGAACAAGGCCCGCAGGAGTCTATACTGCAGGAACAGCCCAGCGATTGATAAACATAGAGGGGGTTATGCCGGGCAAAAAAATCGTCATTCTCGGCTCCGGCGATGTAGGGCTCATAATGGCGCGCCGTTTGACGCTGGAGGGGGCGGAGGTGGAGGGGGTGTATGAAATCATGCCCAGACCAGGCGGATTGACAAGAAATATCGTTCAGTGCCTTCACGATTACGGCATACCGCTTCATCTCTCTCACACCGTTACAGATATCGTAGGAAAGGAAAGGGTGGAGGGCGTTAAGGTTGCAGAGGTTGACGAATCGCTTCATCCGATAAAAGGAACGGAGAGATTCATCTCATGTGACACACTCATCCTTGCTGTAGGGCTTATACCTGAAAATGAACTCTCGCGGCAGGCCGGCATAGAGATCGATGAGATAACGAACGGGCCATTTGTTGACGAGCATATGGAAACTTCCGTGGAGGGAATATTTGCATGCGGCAACGTTGTTCATGTCCACGACATTGTGGATGATGTAACTGCTTCTTCAGAAATAGCAGGAGAATATGCAGGAAGGCATGCATCGGGCAAGAATGGTCATGGAATGGGGCTTGAGAAAAAGCATAATATAAAGGTTGTGGCAGGCGAAAATGTCAGATATGTGGTGCCGCAGTTTTTGAGGCATATGGACATGGAAAAATTGACATTTTATTTGAGGGTTAAAGAAGAGAAAGAAGATGCCTTGGTTGTTATATCATGCAGTGGAAAGGTTGTTTTTGAAAAAAGGGAAAGAATGGTGAAACCTCCTGAAATGGTGAAGGTATCTGTGCCGGCATCGCTACTTGAGGGGGCAGATGAGGTAAGAGTGGATGTGAGGTGCAGGAATGGTTAAGCTCGTATGCATAGAATGTCCTGTCGGATGTGAAATGACGGCAGAAAAAAAGGATGGAAGCATAAAAGTCAGCGGGAACAGATGCCCGAGAGGGGAGAAATATGCAATTCAGGAGATGACGAATCCGAGAAGAATGCTCACAACGACCGTTTTTGTAGAAGGCGGCATTTATCCGCTCCTTCCTGTGAGAAGTGATAGGGAAATTCCCAAGGGCATGGTAAGGGAATGCGTGAAGGAGCTTTCCAAAATAAAAGTTAAGGCGCCTGTGAAGATGGGAGATGTGATAGCAAAGAACGTATGCAAAACAGGAGTTGATATAATCGCCTCAAGGAGCATGGTGAGGAAATGAAAATGAATAGGATGGTATCAGGTGTTAAAAATGGGCGATGAAAAATACATAATGGCAATAGATGAAGGCACGACAGGCATACGTGCAATCATTTTTGACCATGACAGCAACATTGTTTCTCAGTCATATGAGAAAATAAAGCAGAATGCGGTATAGGGGCGGAGGATATAGAGGCAATAGGAATAACAACACAGCGCTCAACAAACCTGCTCTGGAATAAAAAGAGCGGCAAGCCCATCTACAATGCAATAACATGGCATGATACAAGGACTGCAGAACTCTGCAGTAAAATGGACGGAAATGGCAAAATAAGGGCAGTAAGGGCAATCGGTAATGTTGCAAGAAAGATTTCAGGCATATGGAAAGGAATTTTGATGACAAAAACGGGCGCTCTTCTCATAACTGCCTCCAATCTGTCTTTTACGCCTGCCTCCGCGCTTGCCCACACCGCCTGGATGCTTGACAACGTTGATGGGGCAAGGGAGAGGGCTGAGAAAGGTGAAATTTTGTTCGGAACGATAGATACATGGCTCATATGGAATCTGACCAACGGCAGAGTTCATGCAACCGACTTTTCTAATGCAAGTTCGACGGGCATGTTCGACCCCTTTGCCCTTAAATGGAGCAAACTTTTTCTAAGCACGTTCAACATCCCTGAGAGCATTCTTCCAGAGGTGAGGGATACCTCTGGAAATTTCGGGGTTACGGACAAAAAAATTCTGGGGGCAGAGGTGCCGATAAGGAGTGCAGTTGCAGACCAGCAATCAGCATTGTTTGCAGAGGGATGCTTCAATCCCGGGGAGGTGAAATGCACCAACGGTACGGGAAGCTTCATCGACATGAATGTGGGAAGCAGGCCACCCGCATCGCTTCACAAACTCGTGCCTCACATTGCCTGGAGCATTGACGGCAGGGTTACGTACATGCTTGAGGGCATGATAAATACAACGGGCTCTGCCATTCAGTGGTTGAAAGATAATCTGGGCATAATTGATGATGTTAACCTTTCAGAAAAAATGGCGAACTCGGTGGAAAGTACGGAAGGCGTTTACTTCGTGCCTGCTTTTACGGGCTTATCCTCGCCGTACTGGGACCCCCATGCGTGCGGCATTGCTGTGGGACTGAGAAGAAAGACAAAGAAGGAGCATATAGTCAGGGCTGTTCTTGAGGGCATTGTTTACAGGTGCAGAGATATTTTGCTTTCAATGGAAGTTGATACGCAAATAAAAATCTCCTCTATAAAGGCGGACGGCGGTGCATCTGCGAACAATTTCCTGCTGCAGTTCATGGCAGACATGCTTAATGTCGAAGTTGAGCGCCCTGCAATCCTTGACAGCACCGCCCTTGGGGCTGCATATCTTGCAGGTCTGGCATCCAACTAC
>JAGGSL010000088.1 GCA_021159125.1 Thermoplasmata archaeon | reverse complement strand
GAATTTGGGATACACAAAGCATGCAGATATCATCTATTTCACAAAAAGAAAAAACCCTAAGGTGTGAAAAAGAATAGAAAAGTTTTAATACAGTTATGCTCCCCTCCTTGCTTATAAACATTTATTTTCATTTTTCCTCATGTTCATGAGCGGGGTAGAGAGCAATTGTGAGTATGTGGTATGTCCAAAATATGGAGATAAAGTAGATCTGAAAACATGCATGCTTTGTCCCCATTACAAAAAATTTATTTTCTCAAGCAGGTGCTGCTGGAAGATTGATAATATAGCATCCTCTCTTGCATTTCATTACCATGCCCCGGCAGCAGAAATAGCCGGAGAAAAATGACATCTCACCTAGAATTTCTCAGCATGTAGCTTCCCCCCTCAATTCTTATTGGCTTGCCATTAACTATGGCATCTGCAATTTTTTTTCGAGCTGAAGTCAGGTCATTCCATAAAGTTTTTTGGGAAATTCCCATCTGAATAGCCGCCTCAATTTGATTCATTCCCACAAGATCAACAAGTCTCAGCGCTTCAAACTCTTCCACGAAGAGGGTTACGGCATCTTCTTCCCCGCCCTCTGCTGGTTCAAATTGAGATGTTGCAGGCAACTTCTCGACCCATCTGCGGCAGCGCCGTCTCCCTCTCCGTTCTCTCATATTGGTAAATATATGCTGCAAATTATTTAAATACACCGCCTTTTGCCAGTAAAAAAACGCTGGGGGCAGGATTTGAACCTGCGTGGACATAAAGCCCAGTAGCTCTCGAGGCTACCGCCTTGGTCCTGACTCGGCCACCCCAGCAGCCGTAAAGTTAATACGCCACGTGTTTTTTAGCATATCGATGGAAATAGAGGTTTCGATGCCGAATGAGAAAAAAAATTTGCAGCTGGATAAGGGCGCTACAGGCGAGGATTTGATTTCAAAACTTGGCTTTTCCCCTGATGAAGTCATTCTCGTTATTGGTGGAAAGCCGGTTCCTTACACATCAAAACTTGGAAATGGAGACAAGGTAAAAATAGTGAGGGTTGCTTCAGGGGGATAGAAAAAAGATAAAAATGGAAATGCATTACCTGCATTAAGCTCCCGTAGTGTAGTCCGGTCAATCATCTCGGCCTCTCGAAACCCTTTTGCCGCGCAAAAGCGTTCACGGAAAAGGGTTGGAGCGAGCCGAAGACTCGGGTTCAAATCCCGACGGGAGCATATTTTTTATTATTTGCACCAAAATTTTGGGAGAGATTTGCACACATTACGCAACCCTGCTCATTCTGAAAGCTCCCGTGAGCTTTATCTCATCTTTTTCAAGCAGATAGTCTATCCAGTTCCTTGAAACGACCTCCCCGCAGCCCTGAACACGTATCTGCATTCTGGAACCCTCCTCTCTCATCTCTATCACGCCGTCCATGAGATGCTTTATTGTCTGTACCTCTATTTCCTCATGCATACCCCTTGTCATGCTGAATATTGAAGTGGCACCGAGACGTTTGCACGTGCCGCTTACCACCTGCAGAAACCTGAACACTGCTTTTGCATCTGAATATACTATGAGGGTTGATAGTGAATCCAGCACCAATCTATGCCTCCCGTATTTTTTCGCAAATTCTCTTTCGGTAGATATTATAGAGGCGGTTATTCTCTCTCTGTTGATCGGGCTGTCCACAAAGATGGCATTTTGCCCCTCTTCCTGCAATTCAACCCCTTTTGAATATACATCTATATACTTCACCTTTCCCTCATTTTCATAGTCAACGAATTTTTTATCCATATTTTTCATTTCTTCTCTCATCTCCGAAAATGATTTGTCGGTTAATACAAA
Organism: Thermoplasmata archaeon; assembly: GCA_021159125.1. Taxonomy (GTDB): domain Archaea; phylum Thermoplasmatota; class E2; order UBA202; family DSCA01; genus VBQP01. The sequence goes on along the minus strand of JAGGSL010000088.1, from coordinate 1,798 downwards.
TATTATAGGTTCCCCCTCTTCCAGTCCGGATAATACAAAATGCTTGAGTATGGTATCTTTTCCTATGAAAGGTGGGGCATAAAGCAAGGTGTTGGTTGTGGCGGGAATACCTCCTTTAAGAAGTTCATCGAGCCTCTCTATTCCTGTCTTAACCAGCATTTGAACCTCCTTCTTCAATTATTTTTTCAGCCAGGATTTTAAAAGCATCAAAAACTCCTTTGCCTTCTGTTGCAACAGTTTTTACCACTGTTGAATCTCCGACCTTTTCCCTTATCTCGTATTCATTCATGGCTCCTGGCAGATCCTGTTTGTTTGCAACTATAATATAGGGTATGTTTTTGTTGCGTATCTTATCTACCATCCTTAATATGTCATCAATTTCGTCTCTCTTTGAAGAATCCATTATAATCATTATCCCAGATGCGGACAACCCCATCTTTTCCATCAGGGGAGAAAATCTTTCCTGGCCCGGTATGCCAAAAACCTCCGCTCTGTATCCTCCATAGTCAACTGTGCCATGCTCGATTGCGATTGTCGCCCCAAGCCTATCGACAGAGGTGAAACGCTCGGAAAGAGTCTTTATGAAGGTGGTTTTCCCTGACCTGAAAGGGCCTATTACAACTATCTTTGGAATGTAAATTTTTATTCCACCCGGTCGGTATATCCTGAACATCACTCGCTTTCCTTCCTTTCCCCCCCATCCTACTTTTGATACATAGTACTCCTGCCCTCTTAATGCTTCGCCTCTTATCGGTTTTATTTCGACTATGCTGTCAAACCCTCTTTTTATTCTGTACATTACGCTTTCATTATACGGCCAGACAGTGAAATTGTATATTGCAACTCCTTCTTTCTTCCCAATCCTCTCGTTTATGCGATATATTCCCTGCAGTGCCTCCCTCTCGCCGCACAAATCCATTATGGTAGAGAGGGAGTCAAATACAAAAACCGTATTTTCAGGCAATGTCTCAAGAACCTCATCTATCACATCCTCATAGCTGAGTATGTCATGTGGCTCGAAGATTACAAAGTTTTCGTCAGATGGGGCTCCTATCAGGCGCGAATATCCATCGACAACATGCAGTTGTTCACCATATTTTTTCAAATCCCATCCAAATTCTCTGAAAGATTGTTCGATTTGCTTCGGGGAAGATTTGGAAACAACATATACGCATGTCTTTCCTTTCTCGAGATTGTGGTGGAGTGCATGTATTCCAATATTGCTTTCTTCTACCTCTGGAGATATGGAAAATAGCAGTGATTTCCCCTCAGGTATACCCCCGCCCAGATATTCATCAAGTTTTGGTATCCCTGTTTCTATCATTTTCTTCAAATTATACTATCAATTTCCTTTGCAGCTTTTTCCATGGCTTTATGTACCGCATCTATGTCGTCAGAGGGTGTGACTGCCACAAGCAGAGACTTTGCCCCTGCGCCGGTGGCAATTATATTGAATTTTTTTGTTTTCACCACCACCATTGTGGGCACCCCGCCATTCATTTCGTCCACAGCTGCCTCTGCGGCGCCAAGAAGCGTGGCGCTCATTGCTGCAAAAGCTTCGGGATTCAAATCCTCGCACTTTTCAGGATAAATTAATAGGCCATCTCTGGAAACGATGAAGCTGTATTCGATATCCGACGATGATTCCAAGTCACTCAATATTTTTTTGTACTGCTTGTCCTGCATTTTCCCACCAATTACAGTATAATATCCTGAAAGTCAATAATAAACTTTTCTAAATATGGCACCCCATCAACTGAGAGTTGATTTATAAAGGGTCAACGTATTTCTCTTTTGG
>JAGGSL010000127.1 GCA_021159125.1 Thermoplasmata archaeon | reverse complement strand
TCACATCAACAGCCCCATCTGCAGGAGCAGCATCATAAGGCACACCAGGAGCATGATTATTGTTATCCTTTAAAAAATTGAGGATATAAAATAAGAGGAGACTGAAAATATTATTGAAGGGTAAATCTGAGGTATAAGGTGATGGAGCATCCTTACCCAAAACTTCGTTGGGTGAGATTGCAAGCACAGGGAAAAATGAGATGGCTACCAGTAGCGATACCGAAGAGATTGTTAACATCACCATCTTTTTTCTGTTCATTTCACCACCTCACTACCAAATATAGCAAATTGCTATTAGTTTGCTAGCAAAATAGTAACGAAATGCTATTATAAATACTTTTCTAATTGTCGAACCCTGTCATAATGGGTAATTTAATGCCGGTACATTTACCATAAAATTACAGAAAAAGATTTATTTGGGGGAAGAATGGGGGTAGAGAACAAAATGGAAAAAGAAAACATTCTTACCCGGGAGATAAAGCATATAGACATAAAAAAATTTAATTCAATACCTCTGGTAGAAGCTTTTGGGGAGATGGCCTTTCAGGCAAGAAACCTTGCGAGGGCATCAAAAATATATGATAAAATGCTATCAGATGATGGCTGCACCATCATTCTCTGCCTGACCGGCTCACTCTTCAGCGCTGGACTAAAAAAAGCAGTTATCGACCTACTCAGGCATAATATGGTGGATGTAATCATTTCATCGGGAGCCATAATTGTGGACCAGGATTTCTTTGAAGCTCTTGGGTTTAAGCATTATCATGGCACTCCAAATGTCGATGACGAGATGCTGAGAAAAAACATGATTGACCGAATTTACGATACATTCATCGATGAGGAAGAGTTAAGAGAGTGTGATATGACAATCGCAAAAATTGCAGATGCTCTTGAGCCAGGACCATATTCTTCTCGAGAGTTCATAAGAGAGATGGGAAAATATCTCCATGAAAATAGACCAGATGCTGAATCCGTAGTTCTGGAGTGTTATAAAAAGAGTATTCCAATTTTTGTGCCTGCCTTTTCCGATTGCAGCGCTGGCTTTGGGCTGGTGTACCATCAATATGAAAAAGGAGAAGAGCCAAAAGTTACAATAGATAGTGCAAAAGATTTTCTGGAATTGACGAAAATAAAGATTGCGGCAGAAGATACAGGTCTGGTAATGATTGGGGGAGGCGTGCCGAAAAATTTTGCTCAGGACTCAACTGTTGCTGCTGAAATTCTTGGTAAGGACGTGCCGATGCACAAATATGCAATACAGATTACCGTGGCTGACGAGAGAGACGGCGCGCTATCTGGCTCCACGTTGAAGGAGGCGCATTCATGGGGAAAGGTCGACAGCGGCAACGAGCAAATGGTTTTTTGCGAGGCAACAATAGCATTCCCAATTATGGCAAGCTATGTGTTTCATAAAGGAAACTGGAAAAACAGGGGGGAAAAGAAGTACAGCAGCTTTCTGGATATACGCTAAAGGTGCCGTTTAAAGAAACACTCATTTTATAACGCCCAAAAATTTAAATACAAATTTAGGCTTGCCTAAAAGATTTCTATGGAAATTCCCTTAATAAAGCTCGGTCCAGGCAAAAAAGCAGTAATAACAAGAGTGGAAGGCGGGCACGGCTTCCAGATAAATTTAGGAACAAGAGGCATAAGAAAAGGAAAGGAAGTGCAAGTCGTAACCATGCATCCGATGCAGGGGCCCCTTGTGATAAGAATAGATGGCAGGGAAACAACTATCGGGCGAAGAATGGCAGCCAGAATTTTCGTCAATACGGAAAATTGATTTTTTAAACCATTAAATATTTTTCAACCTTTATGGCGGTACCAGCAGCGGACGCCAGTCAAAAGCTACCCATGGAAATGGAACGTGCCAGCCGAAGATTGGTTTTGGCAAAAGATGCGGTCGCCCCCAGTAATTGCCGTTCCAGTTGTTGAAAGCAATTCCTGCTCCCTTAGGGTATAGGAATGTCGCATCCTTCAATTTGTTATTCAGAAATACGTTGGCTGTAATGACATTATGCTTTGAGCCTATGCTTACGCCCCATATGTTTTCGGAAATTGTATTGCCCTCCACCCTGTTTCTGTCGCTTGACATCGAGATATCTATGCCGCGGGTGTTGTGAGAAATTTCATTTTCGGAAATTTCATTTTCCTGGCAGCTGTATCCCAGTGCCACCCCCGCACTATTATATTTGATATTGTTTCCTTCAACAACATTGTTGGAACTGTCCTGCCATATGTCTATTCCCACTGTGTTATTTCCAATGGTGTTGTTTTTGATATTGTTTTTTTCACTTCCGTAGTCAAGGTTGATACCGAGCCAGTTTCGTTCCGCGGTGTTTCCGTAGATGTCATTGTGGCTGGACCACACGTCCATGCCGCGGCTGTTATCATTGATGATGTTATGGGATATAATATTCCCATCGCTGAATGGTGCCAGGCTTATTCCTGCATAGCCGGCGGAGAGAATGTTGTTTTCGATAATAACATTGTCTGTTGATTTGAACAACCTTATTCCGATCCATGTGTTGGATACGGTGCTTGAAGAAATTGTGCATTCATGGCTGTTGAATAAAAATATGCCTGTTGGGATGTAACTCATGTTCTGAACCTTCACTGTTATACGGGAGCAGTTGATAAGGAACACCTGTCCAGCATTCTCCACCAATCTGTTTGATTTCCCTTCCATGTACACGAGGGGCTTGCCGTTGACAGTATTGTTGTAAATCTCGCATGAGATGTACGCATAAAAATCGCTAAGGCCGCACTTGATAAATGTGTTGTTGCTAACCACTACATGCTTTCCAGCCAGCCATATGCCCGCGTAACCATTATTCTCATCCCCTTCCACAGTGTTACGGTCAAAGAGCGTATATCGTCCGCCGAGTGATGCAGGGCCTATTTCCGTACTTTTGAAATAATTCCCCCTTACGGTAGTGTTGGCTGCGGCATTCTCGACATCAATACCCTTGCCCCACTGGTCCACCATTGTGTTATTGGTGACCACGTTGCCTTCTCCGCCTGCAATGCATATGCCTGCATAGCAATCCAACATGCGGTTGCTATCTACCACGCAGCCAGACGCATTTACAATGAATCCATAGCGGCCGCCGTTCACCAGCACATCTGTAATGGTTGTCTGATCTCCATCGCACATGACCAGACCATCGCTCCAGTCACGTCCTCCGTTCCTGACAGTGAATCCGCTGAATCTTATGTTGTTTGCAAGCAACTGCACGACCATGCCAATCCCGCCGCCGTCAATAATTGTTGTATTTTCATCTTCTCCGATGATATTGAGGGTTTTATTAACTACCAGATGTTCGCTGTAGTTGCCGGTGTATACGAAAATGGTGTCACCGTTCTCCGCGGCAGATATTGCATCTCCGATGCTCGTATAATTTCCGGGACCGTCTCCGCCGACATACAGGGTGTTGCCGCCGTTGCCGGAAGCAAATGATATAAAAAATGCAACCGGTGTAAATGCTGCAGCAGTTAAAATGCAGATGATGCCCACAGCCATTAATTTGCCCTTCCGTCTCATTTCCATGCCCCCATTGTAATGGTTTGGGGGATTAAAATATTATTTGTTTTCGATGAATGCTGCTTTGTGTAATAAAACCATCTCGGGCAAATCAAATAT
>JAGGSL010000001.1 GCA_021159125.1 Thermoplasmata archaeon | reverse complement strand
GTGTAAGCACGATGCTTGTAACTCTTGATGAGATTTACAATGGGAATTATTTTGCGGTGCAGGGAAGAGATGATGCAGAGAAAATAAAATATTTCATAAAAGATGCGGTGGAGGAGTGGGGAGTGAAATATGTCATGCTTGTAGGCGATATAAAAAAGATGCCTATAAGATACATATTTTTCGCTCAGAAATGGCAACATCGCTATTACAATGAAACCATGCCAACAGATTTGTACTACGCAGACATATATGATGCTAACGGCAGTTTTTCTTCGTGGGACAGCAACGGAAATGGAGTATATGGTGAGGAATTTGACAACTGCGAAGGAGTGAATGACACCATGGACATGTATGCAGATGTTTATATCGGCAGACTTGCCTGCGAGAACAGATTTGTTGCAAAAACAGTTGTTAATAAAATAATCTCATACGAAGACAAAGCATTCGGCGAGGACTGGTTTAAGAGGCTGGTGCTTATAGGCGGCGACACCTTCCCGGGGTGGGGGGTGGTGGAGGGAGAGTTTATGAATCAGTTAGTCGCAGATGAAATGCCTGATTTTAATCCTGTAAAGATATGGTATTCTCTCGGAAATCTGAATGCAATGACAATTGAAAAGGAGCTGGAGAAAGGAGCTGGCTTTGTTCATTTCTCAGGGCATGGATTCCCGTGGGGATGGGGCACACATCCGGTAAACGGGGACGATAACGAATGGGTAGGAACATACTACACACCATATGTAACAGCACTGTTCAACGGATACAGGCTTCCTGTGATTTTCTTTGATGCATGCTCCACCGCAGAACTTGACCTCACAGTATCTGACATTGGAAAAGAATTTGGTGTGCCTATGCCGAACATTTCCGTCTCTCTTCCCTGCTTTGCCTGGTATTTCGTGCAGAAGAGAGGAGGGGGAGCGATTGCAACAGTGGGTTCAACAAGAGTGGCTTTTACCGGGGTTGACAGCAATGGGCCTTATGCTGGAGCCGGTTACCTTGTCTACAAATTCTTTGACGGATACCATGAAGGGGCGACGCCGTCAGAAATGCTTGTTCATTCCCAGAATGAGTACATAAACAACGAATGGAAGGACAGATGGTCAATATGTGAATTCATATTGTTCGGGGACCCGTCGCTGCACATCGGAGGATTTGAGTAAGGAAATATAGCGATGCAAGATAGTTACTTACTTACCTGCCAATTCCTTAAGACATATAATGCATTGAATTAAACAGGCAAGAAAGCTTTAAATTTAGAGATAGGATTGGTACGATAAGATGGGCCATGAAAAAAAGAATAGTCATCTCAAAAGAGATCTTGGATTACTTGACATATTTTGTATAGCCTCGGGGGCTATGATTAGCTCCGGATTATTTATTTTGCCAGGAATAGCGTATGAAAAAACTGGTCCAGCCGTTATTCTTTCATATTTGATTGCGAGTCTTCTGGTTATGCCTGCTGTTCTTTCCAAAGCCGAACTTGCCACTGCTATGCCAAAGGCCGGCGGAACCTTTTTTTATATAGATCGAAGCATGGGACCCAGAATGGGGACAATCGGCGGATTTGCCGCATGGTTTTCCCTGGCATTCAAAAGTGCTTTTGCCCTGGTGGGGATAGGTGCATTTGCCATGCTGCTCAACCCAGGCCTTACAGAAATGCAAATGAAACTTGTCGCTGTTGTATTTTGCATAATTTTCACCATCATTAACTTAAGGGGGGTTAAACATACGGGAAAAGCCCAGATATTGATGGTTGTTGGTCTCCTTTCCCTGCTCGTTTTTTATATCGTGGCTGGCTCTTTTTATGTTAAACTTTCCAGGTTTGTCCCTTTTGCACCCTTTGGCTTTGGCTCTGTTTTTGCGACTGCAGGTTTGATTTTTGTTTCTTATGGAGGACTGACGAAAATCGCCAGCGTTGCAGAGGAGATAAAAAATCCGGAACGAAATATCCCCCTTGGCATGTTCCTTTCATGGGGTATTATTTCTTTAATTTACGTTTTAGTCATTTCCGTCACAATAGGTCTGGTGGATTCTTCTCAACTGCAAGGTTCCCTCACGCCAATTTCACTCGGCGCAGGCAGTTTTATGGGAGGGTTTGGCGTTGCAATAATGTCAATTGCTGCAATTTTGGCTTTTATTTCAACAGCTAATGCCGGATTGATGGCTGCGTCCCGCGACCCAATGGCCATGGGCAAGGATGAGCTGCTGCCCCGTTTTTTTTCATTTGTATCCAAACACGGAACACCAAGTTTTTCCATACTCTTTACTTCCGCTTTCATGATTTTTGTTATTTTATTTTTAGATCTTGAAAGTCTTGTCAAGACCGCTTCAACACTGAAACTCCTGCTGTTTTTATTTGTAACTCTTTCAGTTATTGTAATGAGGGAGGGAAAAATACAGAATTATAGACCAAAATTTAAATCCCCGCTATATCCCTGGGTCCATATAGCCGGAATTATTGGGTATGGCTTTCTCATTTTTAAGATGGGAACAACTCCGCTTCTCATAGTGGGCATTTTCATTGTTTTTGGATTAATCTGGTATTTGGCCTATGCCAGAAATAAAATAAAAAGAGAATACGCCCTCTTGCACGTAATCGAGAGGATCACCGGAATTAAATCAACCGATTATTTATTAGAGGAGGAACTAAGAGAAATTCTGATAGAGAGAGACAACATCACTGAAAAACGCTTTGAAAAGCTGATAAAAGAGTGCATTATTTTAGATCTTGATAAAACTCCGCCGCCCCGGAAGTTTACACAGTTGCTGGCGCATAAACTGGCAGATAGGTTAAATGTAGATGAAGAGGAATTGAATAAATTATTCGAGGAAAGAAAGAAGGATTCCAATATCGTTGTGCGCCCGGGTGTCGGCATTCTTTCACTGACTATCAAGGGACGCAATAAATTCGATGTCATCATAGTCAGAAGTAAAAAAGGCATTATTTTTTCTGATGAAATTCCCCCAATACATGCCTTCTTTGTAATAGTTTCCTCTCCAGATCAAAAGAATTTTTATCTGCATTCTCTTATGTGGATAGTCCAAATTTCAGAAGAAACCGATTTTGAGGAGAAATGGATAGCTGCGAAAGACGATAAAGAGCTACGGGATATCATTTTATCAGCATTTGTTTTGCGTGATAAGATCACCCCTGATAAATCAAAACATTCCGCAAGATAGTCTTCAGTTACATTTCTGCCATTCTGTATTTACCCTTAATGCTAAAGAAACGCTATGGCATCAAGGTTTATATGCATAAAATCGTTTTAATGACATGCATTACCATGTCCCTGCCAGTGAAGAAATTGTTGTGGCAATATATAAAGCTTTGAGGAAACATGGAACAATTGACTCCCAGACAAAGATGAGGGACATGGTCATGGAAGAGCTTATGATGCTTGATAAAAGCTATAGGGTCAGCCCTCAGAGAGTGAGAAAGCTGGCTGTTAAGGCAGGATTCATAAGAATGGAGATAAAGTCAAGGGAAGGAGAAGGAGAAATAACAAAGTGCCCTGTGTGCAACTCGAAGTTGAAAAAAATAAAAAATTTCTCTCTGTGGGGAAAGGAAGTGATAATCGGGTATAAATGCCCTGTGTGCAATTACAAAAGCGGGGTGAGAAAGCAGGTTCCGACACGCTATATATTTCACCTCAAGGATGTGCCTGATAAAAATTAAAA
>JAGGSL010000092.1 GCA_021159125.1 Thermoplasmata archaeon | reverse complement strand
GGTATAACTTGTCTTATATTCACTCTTCTCAGCAGCAATCCTCTATCGATTACACTCTTCAAAAAAGCATAATTTTTTTTATATGTATTTGCGTTTTCCCCGGGTAGCCCATATAAAATATTCAATCCTGGCAGAAAATAAGGCATTCCATTACTTCCCCTCTCCCTTCCAATTCCATTTATTATCTCAATAGCTTTCATCACTTCCTCTGGCGTTGCATTCAAATTATTTTTTTTAATCACTTCCATATCTGCACTTTCCATGCCAAACGCAGCTGTATTCCCAGGAGTGCAGTACTGCTTGATTAACTCTGTAATCTCAATAGCCTTTTCAGGATATTCTGCCATTATGGCTGGATTGACATTATCAATGTGAAGAACATTTAGCATAGGGGCTTTTTTTCTGATGCCCTCTAGTAGTTTTTTGATAGCATTTACATTAGGCTCGGGCAATTCGCTTTTTCCAATCCCTTTGGCGCCGTATGAGTAGAAGCATGACTGGCAGCCAAGCCTAAAATTTTTCACACCTATATCATATAAAATTTTTATTTCATTTACAATATCCTTAGCATCTCTTACAATGGGCTTTCCGAATAGAGGTTCCATGCAGAAGCTGCACCCTCCGCTAATGTATCTTGTGCATCCCCTATATGTTTCTACTTCAGCAATAAGCGGATTTGGAAAATCCGGATGGTATTTCACCACTTCCGCACCTAAAACACTCCATTTTTTCCACTCATTTGCAGTTCTCTTCCTATCATTTATTTCTTTATTTAAAAAATCAAATATGAAAGCATCTGCATCCTTCTTTGCGGCATAATCTACAAGATTGTTGCTTTTCTTAGGCTCCTTCCCTCCCCCTTGCCCTATGCCGTAGCTTGCAGCAGCTCCTCCGAGTATTTTTACACCCTTGAATGTGCTTGTTATTTTGTAGAACTCATTAAAGGATATGGGCATTCCTCTGAGATACCTGCCGGGCACGACAGCCCCGGTTATTATCAACAAAACCCCTCCCTTTATTTTCTGTCCTTTTCTCCACTGGTCTATTGTAATATATTGGTAATCATGCCCCGTGTCTTTTATCGCCCCTGCAGCGTATCTCACATACGGAGAGATGTATGGTGGAATGCCCAAACATGAAGGCTCATCAATATAGCCATCGAGTATTGTTACAAGCATACTGTAAAATGGTTACGGTATTTTAAACCTCCAGTGGAAATGAGGGGGTGTGGGTAACCTTTTTTTATTATTAGGCAATATTATATCATGAAAATAATAATATCGCTGATTATTTCATTATTCATACTGGCGCCAGTTGCATCATCCCCCCTCCTTATTTCAGATAACTTTTTGCAAAACCCGTCGGGCGGGAACGCTGTAGCGCTCGATACATGGGATCCCGACGATGAAGGAGACCATTTTCCTTGCGGGAGAGAATGGTGGAATGTGGATGCTTTTTTTGAGGTAGAGGGAATGGGAAACTGGAGCTTGACAGCATCTTTTGAATATGAGATGGAAACCCCCGCATGCAATCTTTTCCTAACAGTCTTTGATATGGATAGTGGTACTTCATACAGTTTGGGCTCCTATGGCGACCCGCTGGGCACTCTTTCATATGAAAAAAATATGGTGAAATTAAAATACCAGAACTCATGGCTGGAAGGGTTATATCCTTCATATGCCGTCCATTTTGAGAGGAAGAATTTTGTTATAAATCTTCATTATGAGGCAATAACCCCGCCAAAGTGGGTTGCAGGAGGGATATCCCAGGGTATTCTCCCCATGGGTCTGGGGTATTACAAGTATGGTTTCATCCCGTTATGTAGGGTTTCCGGCAATATAACCATTGATAATGAGAGTAGGGAGCTGCATGGAAGCGGTTATTACGAACATGTATGGGGAAACTGGACATACAGCAATCCTTTTAGGGCATCTTCAAACATAAGAAATGTTTCCGTTGCCTATAAAGATTTAATAAAATGGTGGCTGTCCCATCATTCTTTATCCATTCCTTCTTCAATTGCCTTTTCTTCAGATAACAACATGTTTGGTTATGACTGGATATGGGCAGCTTTCAATAACAACTGGAGCATGTTTTACGGAAACATCCCTTCATGGGTGTGCAAAGGGCCTGCATTCGGTATCCTTTATCTTGCAACAGATGAAGGGGAATATATTTCTTTCTCCAACATTTCATATGAATATGGGGATATGGCGTACGTGGAAAATTATGATGTTTATTATCCTTTAGAGATTAAAATAGTTGCGCATGAGGGCAATAGAACGCTTGTATTATCTGCCAAGATGGTTTGTGATGTTCATACATATCTGGACAAAAATTTATCTTCTAACTACTGGAAAGCTATTTTTCTGTGGGAATCTCCCGGGTATATCTCTGGTTATTATTCAGATGGCAAAAAAAATGTTAGTTTGGATGGTAAGTGTGAAATAGAGCCTGAAAGGCAGGTATCTATATTCGGGCATAATTATCTTGGTTTGAATTTTACAATGCCGCCTGATGGATTTGGAATGGGTATATCCTTCATCTCTCACTTCTTAGGTATTGGAGTTGATATACTATTTCAGATAGCGCCTGCTCTAAAATTCCATTTTCTGATAAGCTTTCTGCCTTAACCTGCCCTTAACTTTCTTTTTTCTATGTACGAGGCAATGACACTTATAGATATGGTTACGGCAATAAGCAAAAAGGTTGCCTTTTCTGCGATGCCTTTATCAAAGAGACGATAAAAAGTCCCGGAAAGCAGAAGTAAAAAGCCAAATTTTAATGTTGCTCCAAAAATAATATAGGTAATCGCCTTTTTATAATCCCAGTTATTCACAGCAATAAATGCCCCTGTGTATGGAAGAACAGGCGCGATTCTATTAATCAGCAGAATCTTCTCATCCTTTATAATCAGCATATTGCTATATTTCACCATCAGATTTTTTATGAAGTAGGGGGGTGAATATTTTTTTACAACAAAATAAAGTATGGAATTGCCTGAAAAACTTGCAAATACCGCTATAATCAGGAGCATAACCCCCCATGTAGTACTATGTGGGTTCGTGGAGTATATCACCAAGAGAAAAAAATCAGGCAAAGCAGGGAAAATCATGCTGTCAATTAAAAAGATTATATACAGTGCAAGAAGCATCCCGGCAGCGCCAAATCCCCCGAAAAAATTGATAATTTCATCTCCTATCATTTTATCAGATTCCTATACAGTTCTGCAAGCTTATTGACTGTTTCCTCAATATCATGTTCTTCGGCCAGCTTTCTTGCCCCAAACTCAAGTCTTTCTCTCAATTCATCATCTTCTACAATCCTCTTTATGTGTGTCGCATACTCCTCAACACTTTTTCCTTTAAGGCAATTCACCCCGCTTTTTAGCCAATCTTCATATATCTCAATATCCCTTATCAGGAGCACTTTCCCTGCAGCAGCGGCTTCAAAAAGCACGTTGCCGTAACTTTCAGCATATGTTGGAAAGAAAAAAATATCGCCGGCGGAGTAAACAGATACCATTTCTTCAAATGGCACATGCCCAATGAATTCTATATTTTCTGGTGCATCTGAAACATCAACTTTTTCAAGACCCTTTTCTGTTGATCCAGCCCATAAGAATTGATATTTTTTAT
>JAGGSL010000113.1 GCA_021159125.1 Thermoplasmata archaeon | reverse complement strand
ATTACAGACAGATTCTTGGGAAGTTTTTTTAATGCGCCGGTCCAGTCCCTCTCTCTTTTTGAGAGATGCTCTATCATCTGCCTCTCAAATATAAGCCTCTTCGGATACATTTTGAGTGCTCCGGCAAAATCCATATTATCTTCCAAAAACTTTCTTGCGTTGTATGAGCTTTCGTCTTCTCCTTCAATGGGATTGGCTACATATGTCATCACGGCTTTCTCCATATCTCCCAGGAGTATGTATTTGCCAACCGTATGGGTTATCGGGCGCATTACCCCGAATCTCTGAACTCCGAAGAAATTGGGGAATCCCCCCGCGTTTTCTATCTCCTCGGCTGTTATTTTCACAGAGCTCACATCATCTTTCACATCCCTCACAACAACATCAAATTTATTCCCCTTAAGCTGTCCTCTGAAAATTGGCTTATAAGACCTGTAAAGAACTTCCACCCGGACATTCCTCAGATTTATTTTTGCGACCTCATCAATCGGGCACGGAAATGACATTATCTGTCTGGTAACAGCCCTTCTATCCTTCATGCCTGCAAATCCTACCGCGCTTACAGGTATTCTCAGTATGGCTGAAAATTTTTTCAAAAGAGCGTTCATCTCCCAACCCCTTGCCTCAACCCTGGCAATTACATATTTCCCGTCGCCGGGATGCGGAAGGACAGGAATCTCTTCAACTAAAAAATCCTCAGGATAGACCTTTATGCGCCCGCCCACCCCTGGCGTGCTGGTGAAAAAAACTTCCATGCCGATGTATTTTTCCTGAGGGGGTGGGCTTATGTCCATGCGATTTTTCCCCTATTTTTCTACCTGGCTCTTGATTTCTTCTATGTTCTTCTTCAAATCGCTTATTGCCTTTTTTACAATCTCTCTCGCATTGCCCTTTTTTACCCTGACATAAAACTTTGGATTTGCGAGGAGCGGGTGACCTGCATCCCATCCTGCATAATCAACATCCTCATTGCGGAGCAATTCCTGTTTCAGTGGGTTCAATATTGTACTTTCCCCTATTACCTCAAATTCGATTTCCTTTTTTGTTTCCTTTTTTACAATGATTTCCATATTTTCACCTTCTGACGAACTTAACCTTTCTGTCGATATTGCCTTCCCCGTAATCAGATGCTATCTTTCTTTTTTCAACACGGCCGCATCTGGGGCACTCCAGAACGGAGTTTTTCTTTACAAGAGGAACCCTGCAATTTGAGCAGAAGGATTTTATCGAGCCGAGATGGGGACCCTCTGTGCTCAATCGCATGGCCGGTCTTGCCTGCATGACTCTTGCCCTTATGATGTCGCCTATCCTGTACTCGTCTCTTGCGCTTACAACATATCCTGCTGCAATATCTGAAACCCTTATCGCTGCGTCTTTATCCCCTGCCATCTCCCTGTTCACGCCGGCCACATGCAGTATATCCACCAGAACCATTTTGTCGGTTATTTTTTTCACCTCGCATATTATGGTGTCCCCCTTATGCAGGAGTGCGGGAACGCTTGTAAGGGGTTTTATTTCTGCCGCTGTTCTTTTTTTATTGATAAAGAAATTCCCGATTATTGTGCCTATTATATTCCCTCCAACATCCTTTGTTCCATATCCTGGAAACAGCTCCTCAGATGTCGCGATTATATCGCCGGGGAGTACTACACTTCCTTCTTCTATCATCTGGAAAGTAATACGCTCTTTTTATATTTGATTTTTTCTATTGCCTGCCGCTTCTCATTCAACCGTACCCACCAAATGTGTTTCTGTGGCATCCGTTATTTTAACCCTGTAAAAATTTTTTATATTGCCGTCTTTCAAAAAAACGGATTTGTAATTTTCTGTCTTGCCGACCATCCATTCCCCCTGCTTTTCAATTATCAGCGCATTATAATTTTTCCCTATGCATTTTCTGTTGTTTTTCAGGGTGATGCGGGATGCAATCTCTGACATTTTTCTTGACCTTTCTTTTGCTGTTTTTGTGTCAATACGCTTCATTTTATTTGCATCCGTATAAGGTCGCGGGGAGAATCTCGTTATGTTTATCACATCCGGCTTTAACTCGTTTACAGCATTGCAGGTTTCTTCGAACTGCTCTTCGCTTTCGGAAGGAAATGCGACTATGACATCCGTGGCGAAAGTCACATCTGAAATCTTATTTCTCAACTCTTTAACAATTTCCTTGAACTCATCCAACGTGTAGCCGCGCCTCATTTTTTTTAATATGTCGTCAGAACCGGATTGGAGAGGCAGGTGTATAAATTTATATACCTTCTCTTTAAAAAAAATGTCCAGGATTTCATCCATCCTTTTTTGCAGGGATAAAGGATGCATCATTCCGATTCTTATCCTGAAATCCCCTTCTATCGAACATATCCTTTCAACCAAAGAAAAGAGCGATGAGCCCGAGTCCATGCCGTAGGCAGCAGTATCCTGCGATGTTAATCTAACCTCCCTGCAGCCATTTTTTATTGCGTGCTCTGCCATTCTGGCAATTCCATTCTCGGAATATGAGGTAAGATTTCCCCTCGCCCTTTTCGTTATGCAATAGGAGCAGTTGTATAAACATCCGTCAGAAATCGGAATGTTCACCTTGAGTCCTGTCCTTATCGGAAGCATCGCTTTGTCATAATACCCAAATTCCGCATCTCCCTCTCCTCCTAAAGCCTCAATTAAATTCGAAACGCGATGAATGGCCCGGGGCGGCAGGAGGGCGGCATCCGGCAGGACCTCCTTCACCTTCTCCGGCAAAGCGGACGCCATGCAGCCAGCCACTATAACCTTCTTTTTTGTTTCTCCAAAAACCCTGAGTTTATGGATCATTCTCTGTTCCGTCTTCTCTATGACAATGCAGGTGAAAAGTATGAGTACGTCCGCATTTTCCATGCTGTCCACCACCTCATGCCCCTTCTCCAAAAGAATGCCTTCTGCAATTGATGCATCTCCCTGGTTTGCTGCACATCCGTATGCTTCGATATATACCTTCATTTCATGCCCTAATGACATGCAACTAATAAATTTTAGTATCAGAACACGGAGTTCAGCCTTCCTCCGTCAACAGGAATCATTGCACCATTTATGTAGGAAGCCTGCTCACTTGATAGAAATGCTGCCAGATATCCGATTTCTTCCGGCATTCCAAGACGTCCTGCTGGAATCGGCTCTGCATATTTCCCCATCGCTTCCTCAATGCTTATTTCCTCACGGCTTTGCCCTATCCTCTGCAAGCTTTTTCATTCTTCCTGTTTCTATCATGCCGGGCAATACTTTCTTTGTGAGATATACGGCAGGATAAAGCAGTATGTTCGCAGCATTTTCCCAGTCATGCATCTCAAGCTCAGTGAAATATCCTGACCTGGGACCTCCTGTTGAGAAGAAAAATATGTCAATGCCATCTGTTTCTATTCTTTCAAGGTCATCCCTTTTTGATAAATCTGCCACAATGTACGAGACATCGCTGCCGCTTTTCTCCAGCTCTTTCTTTGCAGCTTTCAAATCCTATGCCCCTTGGCGAGGCAGTCACAAAAGCAAGCTTTCCATCCAGTTTTACCCCCATGAAATGAAAAGCATGGTTCAGGTAATAAGCATTTTGTTGCTTTGTGTAATTATTTTTATGCTTAGTTCCATGCACTATTCGAGGGAATAGGATGCACAGAACTAAGCAAAATAAAAAGTGGAAGAGGTATAAAAAAGTAGATGTGC
>JAGGSL010000074.1 GCA_021159125.1 Thermoplasmata archaeon | reverse complement strand
GTTTCTTTGGGTGTGAAGCCACTTTCTTTTTTAAAGAAAGGGGCTCTAAGAAAGGGGTTCAAGGGTTCTGTAGCATAAATATTATAACCAATATCCGTATTATTATTCGATTACCATGAAAAATAAAATAGTTGGAATATTAGTAGTGGCAATATTTATTATGAGTGCCTTCGTGGGCATGGCAGGATATAACTCCCGCCAGAATATGTCCATGGAAACAAGCGGTGGAACAACAGGCTTGATGTCATCGAAAAATTTTGAGGAAGTCTTTGATTCCCCAAAAGTATCTCTAAAAGATAATCATGTCCTGATATCAGTTAAAAATACAGTAGATGACATGAAGCCGGGCTATCCGATAATTCCATACAAGACAGAGACCATAACCCTGCCATTCGGTACAAAGATAAATGATGTCAGGATAAAAATAGGCAATGTGCAGAGCATGAAACTTGATAAAAAGATAGCGCCTTCGCCGGAGTCGGTCCCTCTCAACGGTGCCGAACCGAAGGCAGCGCAGGAAGGAGCGATATATCAAAGCAGTGAGCCCTATCCGTCAAAATGGGTTGAATGGAATGCGGGAGCCGGAATCGAGAACGGAAAGCACGTTATATTTCTTTCAATACGCGCATTTCCTGCGAGATACATACCTGCTGAGAATGAAGTTGAGTATGTTAACGATATGAGCATTGAAATCAAATACACTCCACCGTCAGAGCCATTGCTTACCAATGACGTTTATGACCTGCTTATTATAGCTCCTTCAGAATTCAGCGATGCTTTGCAGCCATTGGTTGATCATAAAAATTCCTATGGAATGAAGACCATTATGGTTACATTGGATGAAATCTACAACAGCAACTACTTCCCTGTTCAGGGAAGAGATGGGGCAGAAAAGATGAAGTATTTTATTAAGGACAGCATAGAAAACTGGGGAATAAAATATGTCATGCTTGTTGGCGGAAAGAAATCGTACATCACGGGCAACTGGGGGTATGACGGTCCCACAAAAGTGGATGACAGTTTGTGGTGGGTGCCGGTGAGGTATGCAGCGCTTGATGACCAGACGGAGAAAGGATATCTCAGTGATTTCTACTTTGCGGACATTTACGATGCGGACGGAAATTTCAGCACATGGGACACAAATGGAGACGGAATATTCGGTGCATGGGCATTCAGATATGGCAAGGATAAAATTGACGGATATCCCGATGTTTATGTCGGCAGGCTTGCATGCAGAAGTGTGAAAGAAGTGCAGACAGTTGTAAATAAAATCATAACATATGAAAGCACACCTGCAGACCCTTCATGGTTCGACAAGATGTTGCTTGTCGGCGGAGACACATTTAACTCAAATGACGGTATATATGAGGGAGAATACTCAACACAGCATCTGTTCAGTTTCATGCCATCCCAGTTTACAGCGACCACATTATTTGCGTCCGATGGCACTCTTTCATTTGGAGGAGGCGAAACCAAGCTTGCAGGACGGCTTGCATGGATGAATGTCATACCAACTTTCAGTAAAGGCTTTGGTTTTGTTGCATTTGACGGCCATGGAAGCCCAACAGCATGGGCAACTCACTTCCCCGGAAAGGCATCTCATGATGATCCATGGCTTAACGGATTGATGACATACAACATGGATTTGCTCCACAACGGAGAAAAGCTTCCGGTGGTGAGTGTCGGCGGCTGCCACAACAGCGAGTTTAACATCAGCCTGCTGGATTTCCAGAAGAATGAGTGGACTTACCAGCCCACATATGAATGCTGGAGCTGGCATCTTGTGAAAATGCCGGGCGGAGGCTCAATCGCCACTATCGGATATGCAGGACTCGGATATGGCGCAACAGGAGATAGCGATAAAGATGGCATACCTGATTGTGTGCAGTATAACGGCGGATACATAGAATCAAAACTCTTTGAGGCATATGGACAGGATGGAAAGGACATACTCGGAGAGGCATTTGGGCAGGCAGAAACAGAATACGCAAATTCATTCCCGCCTATGGATGACCAGATAGACTGCAAGACGATAGAGGAATGGGTACTGCTCGGCGACCCATCTCTAAAAATAGGTGGCTACTCTTAGCCTATCTCTTCCTCTATAATTTTTAAACATCTCTCTTTTAATTTTTCTTTGCTTTCTGTTGCATCAAGTTTAATGAATCTTTTTTCCGCATCTGCCAGCTTAATATAATTTTCCTGCACCTTCTCAAGAAACGATGCTTTTTCAAATGGGGAAAGTTCCCTGTCTTTTATTCTTTCTATTGCAATTTCGGGTTTTAAAATAAAAAGGAACGTTAAGTCAGGCTTTAAATAAAAGGGAGTATGAATATTCTTAAGCCATTCTATGGGCGAATTAACACCCGAAAGATTTACTGCCTGGTAGGAAATGGTGGAGTCGGCATATCTGTCGCATATCACTATCTTCCCTTCATCAATCCATTTTTTTATTTCTTTCACATGCTCATTTCTGTCAGCTGCAAATAAAAAAGCTGTTGTCACAGCATCTTTTTTTTCCGCTACCGCTCTCTCAACTGCTTTTCCAACCCATCCATCTGTGGGCTCTTTCGTCCATACGGCATCGTATTTTTTTGCCAATTCTTCGTAAACCATTCTGGAGATTGTTGTTTTTCCTGAACCGTCTATGCCTTCGAAGGTGAAAAATTTCCCTTTCATCATATGTTGAATATATTCCCCGTAATTAAATTTGCCCTTATGCATTCTAAAATTTTTCACCTCGAAAATTCTGATTTATTTGACGCCCTCCATTGAAATTAAACATATATATGGGTATAACAATATGGGATGATGAAACGGACATTATCCTCTCTGCTCATAATTATTTTGCTCTTGGCAGGTGTGATTCCCACTGCAACAATTCCCCTCTATTCTGTGCCGTTTGCATTCAATGCGGAAAATCTCGACTCCGATGTGCGCACGATACGGGTAGCTCTGTACGACTGCGGTTACAATAATCGGCTTTTTTATGACATCTTTAACTACACCTGGAATTTGGAAAACCGTTCATACTCCTTTGAAGTCACGGTAGTGACGAGGGACGATGTGCTTGGAGAGGGAAACATATCTCTCACACCTGAAAATTTTGACCTCCTTCTGATAGGAGCGAGTGCCAGCGCCTACCTGCTGGACGGGATAAATCCAGAATGGAAAAAGAATGTGCAGCAGTTTGTTGCCGATGGAGGGGGATATGTTGGTATCTGCGGCGGTGCCAATGCAGGAAGCCTCGGTTTTGAACACCCAACAACCATATTCCAGAAGAGGGTTAACAGGGGGGTACTTGGGCTTGCCAATGTGTATATTCATGATTATCTTCCCGGAGAATGGCAGTATTTGCTCAAATTCGGCTTCGATGCCTTCTCATGGGGAAATGATAACGGTACTCGCCCCTACTACATAAGTGTGAATACCAGTGTTGAAAAACACGATGAATGTGCTATATTTTCTCCCTATAACATGATGTATCGACTAATTACCTATGCAGGAGGGGCCGGAATGTATGATGCAGATTCCACTGACCCGATGCATGGCCCTCTCATTCCCCTCTTGATATATAATGAAGAACCCATGTACACAAAACCCCTTCACTACTGGGCACCCACAATGAACGGATGGAAAATTGTTGGGAATGTGACCACCCATCTGTACCAGAATTACGCCGGTATTGCCACCACCTATGGAG
>JAGGSL010000060.1 GCA_021159125.1 Thermoplasmata archaeon | reverse complement strand
TTAACTCTACATTTTGGAATTTTTTGTTAATTTTTGGGATTTGTAGAGTTAAAAAGATGGGGCAGTTACTTTCCAAAAATCTCAATGTAGACCTTTCTTGTTCTTGGGCCGTCTCCTTCGAAGAAGAAGATATGCTGCCATGTTCCAAGCAGCAGTTTTCCGTTTTCTATGAGCACGGTCTGGCTGCATCCTATTATGCTCGACTTGATGTGGGCATCGCTGTTTCCTTCGGCATGGTTATAGCCAGCATCATGCGGAACAAGTTTATTCAATGCTGAAAGAATGTCGTGCTTAACAGATGGATCTGCTCCCTCATTTACTGTTACCGCGGCTGTTGTATGGGGAACATAAAGAATTGCATAGCCATCTTTTACACCTGACTTATCCACCACTTCCTGCACTTCCATGGTTATATCAATCATCTCATTCCTGCTGCTGGAATGCACAGTTATTGAATTCATAAGTCCTCATCTGCTGAGAACTCAAAAATATTGCCATTCCGCAAAATTTTTAACTTTCCTTTCCTTCTATTCATGCTCCATTAGAAGGCCCCCATGATGCGGTGATTGGGGGTGCAGGCGTGGAGCAACAAACATCTGTATCTTTGGGTCCCTTTGGGACGCAAGAATGACCAAAAGGCCAACCCGGATACAGTAAATCTGCCGCGCAATCGGTTTCACTGCTGCGTAAAAACCGGTGCCCTAAGGGGCAACAGCGGCATTTTCCATTGCTTTTATCAGCTCAATCAAAAAAGAATTTGCCGGCATTTCAACGCCTTTTTTCATCCCCGCCTTCACTATCTCACCGTTTATGTAGTCTATCTCCGTCTTTTTGCCCCTGATGATTGATTGCAGCATTGAAGAATAATTCTCCCTCGTCAGGTAAGCGACCTCCTCCGCTCTCTTTATGATTTCCGTTTCATCCACATCAATACCATTGCTTTTCGCAGCAATTGTTGCTTCCATGCATAATTTTTCCATCAACTGTTTTGCGTGCTTATTCTCAAGAAGATAGCCGTTCTTGCATCTCAGCACCGCTGTGAGGGGGTTTATTGATGCATTCACAATCGCCTTGCGCCATATCTCCCTCCTTATATCCCTGCTCACCTTTGTTTCTATTCCGCATTCTGTCATGGCATCTGCATATTTTTTCACCCTTCTGGTTAAAGAGTTGTCCATCTCTCCTATTATCGTTTCTCCTTTTCCTGTATGGATGATATTTCCCGGGGACACATATCTCACGCCATGGGTTGTTATCCCTCCTATCGTTCTCTCACTGCCGGCAATTTCTGATATTGTTTCCTCGTTTCCTATTCCGTTCTGGAGGCTCAGTATCGGGCAGTTGCATTTTCCCGCAATTTCTTTTACAGCCTGCCGTGTATCATACGCCTTTACGGTTAATATTGCCAGCTCTGCATCACTCTTTTTGAGCGAAGTCGCAGCATCAGGATGGGCAACATAATCTGTTTCCCCCGATATCCTCAGCCCGTTCCTCTTTATCTCTTCTGCATGGCTTTTCCTGCAAACCAGAAGAACATCATGCTTTTTTGAGAGCATGCCGCCGACGAACGAGCCTAGAGCGCCTGCCCCGAAAACAATTATTTTTATTTTTTCACCTCCTGAAATCCCAGCAGAGGATAAAACACAGGTAGCTCCATTTTTTTGAATGTCTCACCCCCAACAACAATTGCCTTTGCTCCGGTTCTGGCTGCAAGTTTTTCTGCAAATTTATGCTTCTCTTCTTCAATGAAATGAATTTTTACATCTCTCCACATTGCTCTTTCCCTGATTTTTTGCTCCATTTTTTCGGTGCATGCAAACTCGACTATGCATCCTCTTCTCATCATCAGCCATGATGCAAGCATGTCCTCTTCATTTTCAACAATCCCTACCACCTTCCCCTGGCTGCCATAGGGCATGCCTCCTGCTCCCTTTATTTTTTCTGAAAATATAAATGCCTTGTCGTCTCTCACTTCTATGAATATCTCTTTATCAGGATTCGTAAGGTTTACCCTGGCATGCATTGCATTCTCCACGGCCCTCCCCGCCCTTATCGCAACATCCTGACTTGTAAAATCATGATTGCCTGTTCTCCTTGCTCTTATGGCAAACGTTTCGTTGCTTCCTATTTTGGCGTATTCTGCGGCAGCCCTTTCTATCTCATCAAGATTTGCTTCTGTTTCAATTACGGGCGAGAAAGAAACTATGCCGAAAACGTTTTTTAACGGTTCTATCGCCTTTTCGAAGTCGCTCAGTTCAATAAAAATGCGCCCCCATGTTCTTTTTATCTTGTTCTTTATGCCGTAATAAGATAAAGCTTTTTTAATGTCTGCAATGAGCAGCTCCTCAAATTTTCTCCTTACGTATCTGCTCTTCAGCCCTATTTCGCTGTATCTTATGAGTACAAGTGCCACATCTCATAATTGCCACCGCTCCTAAAAAGTTTGCCGTGCATTAACCTTTTATTTTGCATTTCGTTTAACGTTCATGAAATACCTGCCCATGCTGGCATTTCTTGCTGTCATCCTTATGCTCGCTCCCGGAGCCATGGCATGCAAGGACATCGTCGCGACAAACGATGCGACTGCGGGCAACTACAGCTTATTGCTTAAGGTAAGGGACCCTTCCCGGCCGGGCTTGCAGGTCCTTTGCATGGTAAATAAGAGTTACGAATATGACTATCACACTCCCTGGACTGGCAGGGATATGCATTTCATAACGCAGCATAAATTCATAGGGGTTGCAACAAAGGGGGATGTGCCGCCCAATATTGTCAAGATGGGAATGGCTCTCAGCGATGCAGGAATAGCTTATGGGGATGCTGACGTTCCCTCCTACAAAACAAATCCGACAAAAAATGCATGGGATGACTTTGACTGGATAAGATATGCGTGCCAGAATGCAAGCACTGAAAATGAGGCGGTTGATTTACTCATCGAAGTGGTGGCCATGCATGCGCCTGCAGTTGCAGAAAATCTATTTGTTGTAGGACCCCGAAAGGCGTTTGTTGTTGAGGCGAATGCTGTCAATTATGCGGTTACAGAAGTGAAAGGCGTGAATGTGATGTCAAATTATCCCAAGGCATTATGGGGAAAATATGCCCTGAGAAAAGCGTTCATTGCTTCATCGTTTGACAGAACATTTGAGGGCGAGGTGAGAAAGGGCAGGGCAATACATCTCGGTTCATTGCTGGGAGTAAGGGTTCTGGACGTAAGCAGCGACGGCGTTGCTGTAAGGCAAGTCCCGTTCGGTGAAAGAGAAGAGATAATGAAGGGAGAGGGCAAGGTTGTGGGATTTTTCAGAGTTGATGTGCTTGATTGTATGGGGAGAAAGGCAAAGTTGAGAATCAGCTATGAATACAAAGCCTGGGAGGACGAAATGACAAAACGTCTGCAGGCGAAATACGGTTCCCTCACAGTGGAAGACATGATGGACCTTTCCAGATTGAGAAGCAGTGATATAGGCGGGATGCGCGGAATGTGCGAGGGAAACAACGAGGGAGCCATGATATTCAAAATTCCCAGCAACAATGTGGATATGAGCATGGGATGGTTTGCGCCAGATCAATGCTCGGGCATCTTTGTTCCTGTCCATATCATGGATAAGGACATATTGCCGGCATATGAAAACGGGGAGGCAGCTGAATCAGCAGGAAAATTGCTGGAGAAATTCGGACGCGGAAATGTAACGGAAGAGTGCAAAAAAGTTGAGCGCGTTTTTATGAATGAAAATGAAATGG
>JAGGSL010000139.1 GCA_021159125.1 Thermoplasmata archaeon | reverse complement strand
AAAGCATGTTGTTTTCCTTTCAATACATGCTTTCCCTGCAAGGTATATCCCTGCAGAAAATGAATTGCAGTATGTGGACGATATTAGCATTGAGATAAAATACACTCCACCGTCAAAGCCATTGCTTACCAATGAGCTTTATGACCTGCTTATTATAGCTCCGTCAGAATTCAGCGATGCTTTGCAGCCATTGGTTGATCACAAAAACAGCTGGGGAATTTCCACATATCTTGCCACTTTGAACGAGGCTTATTCTTCACCAGGAAGAGACGAAGCGGAGAAAATAAAATATTTCATTAAAGATGCGATAGAGAAATGGGGCGTGAAATATGTCATGCTTGTAGGCAGCGCCAACAAATTTCCCATACGGCTATCATATACATACGATGGGGAAGAGAGCAACTTCATAAGCGACCTCTACTATGCGGATATATACGATGCTGATGGCAAATTCTCCTCATGGGATACCAATAATAATGATTTTTTCGGGGAATACAACCATAACGGAAATACCGATGAAATGGATCTCTATCCAGATGTTTACATAGGCAGGCTGGCTTGCGATAACTCTGCCGAAGTATCGGCAGTTGTTAGCAAAATAATATATTATGAGAGAAGCGCATATGGAGGAGAATGGTTCGGAAAGGCAGTGCTTTGCGGCGGGGACAGCCATAATGACGACGGCAGTGTGTATGAGGGAGAATACACAAAGGAGCATGCCGCCAATTATTTGAACGAATTCGAAATCACAAAACTTTATGCCTCTGAAGAAAATCTGGATGACAAAAGCATCCGTCAGGCGATAAATGATGGGGCAGGATTTGTTGATTTTTCCGGACACGGAAATCGCTACAGCTGGGCAACTCATCCTCCGGGCGAATTCAACACATGGATAGGAATAGACGTGAGCGATGTGACCTTGCTCTCCAACACAAATGAGTATCCCGTAGTAGTGCTTGATGCATGTTCAACCGGCAATTTCAAGTACGGAAACTGCCTTGCATGGCATTTTGTGAAGGCGAGCGATAAGGGGGCGATTGCAACCTTTGCAACAACTGCATTATCATGGGGATACCTTGGCTCGTCATGCATTGCAGGGCTGTCAGGATATATGGACATACGCCTCACCAAACATTTTTCGCAGATGGAAAAGGCAGGGGAAGTGCTTGCCAACAGCATTGATGATTATCTAAATTACCACTCCCGCATGGACAAGGCTGACTACAAGACAGTTGAGGAATTTGAGCTTTTCGGCGACCCAACCTTGCAGATAGGAGGATACGAGGGATGCAGCTTAAGCAAGCCAAGGCCGGGTTATTTCTATCTGTTCAACAAAGAAGTCATGCCAACCCTGTTCGGAAGGACATTTATAATAGGGAAAATAGAGATAGAGGCTGCAACAGCAACAGATATGACAAAGGTTGATTTCTACATTGATGAGGAACTCAGGCATACGGCAGAGAACGCCCCATACACATGGACATGGGACGAAATAGCATTCGGGAAGCATAACATAAAAATAGTCGGATACAAAGAAAGCGGAGGCACAGTGGAAAACGACCTTGATGTAACTATCTTCAACATATGATAGAGAAAGTTACTGTTGCAGGCCATATTGCAATCGACCACATTTTTGACATACCCTACTACCCGGAAAAAAATCATTCTATCTTCATAAAGAGCAAAGAGGAATATTTCGGCGGCGGCGCAGCCAACATCGCCGCGGGAATAGCAAAACTCGGATGCAAAAGTGAGTTGGTGGCCGCTGTGGACAAAAATTTTGAAAAAAGCGCATACCATAACCATCTGAAAAGGATGGGGGTGGAACTCAATGTTAAAAAATTTGATGGAGAGATTGCGCAGGCATATATCTTTAATGACGATGCCCACAACCAGATCACGTACTTTTACTGGGGGGTTTCAGAGAATATGAGAGATGCCAAGATTGAAGAAAGGGAAGTTATCCACATTGCCCCGTCTCATCCTGAATTTGCATACAACATGGCAGGGAAGGCAAAATTTCTTGCTTTTGAGCCAGGCCAGGATATCCCGAGGTATGATAAGGAAAAGCTTTCATCCATAATTGAAAAAACAGATATTCTATTCTGTAACATCTTCGAGCTGAAAAAAATAGAGAGAATCGTAGGCATGAAAAGGGAAAAATTGAAAAAACACATGGATTTAGTCGTGACAGAAGGCGAAAAGGGAAGCGTACTGCATGCCGGTGGAAAAACAAAAAAGATTCCTTCAGTTGAAGCAGACGTTATTGACCCAACAGGGGCTGGAGATGCCTACAGGGCGGCATTCTGGGCGGGGCTCATGCACGGAATGGACATGGAAGAATCATGCAAACTCGGAAGCATTGCCTCCTCACTTGTTGTCGGAAAGAAAGGCGCACAGACAGGGTTGCCTGACTGGGGCATGCTTATCAAAAAATACGAGATACTGAGCAAAGCAGAAAAGATTTAATTCCCTATCCCTTTACAGAGCATGCTCAGGAGTCACTATTCCACAGATGTGGGAGAAGAAGAATTTGGCAAAAAAATAGCCATTGCAGGGTGGGTGGAGGATATACGTAATTTGGGAGGTATTGCCTTTATTTTGTTGAGGGATAGAAAAGGAAAGGCACAGATAACATGCATTAAAAAAGAAATTCCAGAAATATTTGAAAAGATAACATCACTTTCAAGGGAAAGCGTAATATCTGCGGAGGGTTTGTGCCAGAAAAACGAGAAAGTCAGGAACGGCTGGGAACTTCTGCCGGAAAAGATGGAAATCCTTTCGCAGGCTGAAACCCCTCTTCCCATGGGCATTGCAGACAAAGTTAATGTTGATTTTGATACGCGCCTTGATAACCGGTTTATAGACCTGCGAAGGGAGAAAGTGCAGGCAATTTTTAAAATAAGGCATACTTTCATCGAAGGGGCATCCGAATTTCTATCATCCAACGGCTTCCTGCAGGTTCATACGCCAAAAATCACCGTTTCATCTCCGGAAGGAGGGACAGAAGTCTTCAAAATAAACTATTTCGGGAGAGATGCATATCTTGTGCAGTCTCCGCAGCTTTACAAGCAGATTATGATGGCAACAGGAATGGACAGAGTGTATGAGATAGCATGGTACTTCAGGGCGGAGGAGCATGACACATCCCGCCATCTGAATGAATCCACGGCGATAGATCTGGAGATGGCATTCATAGACAGCGAAGAAGATGTCATGAAGATCGGCGAAAAATTGGTGAAGTCGGTACTTGAAAAAATAGTTGAGGAAAATGAGAAAGAGATGAAAATTTTGGATGTGAACCTGGATATCCCGCAGTTACCGTTCACAAGAGTTACATATGATGAGGTCGCAGAAATGCTTGAAAAGAAAGTGGATTTCAAATGGGGCGACGATCTGGGGACAGATGAGGAAAAAATTGTTGGGAATGAGGTGAACGAGCAGTTCTATTTTATTACAAGATTTCCACTGAAAACAAAGCCTTTCTATGCAATGCCTGACGGAGATTACGCAAGAGCTTTTGATCTGGCATGCAAAGGCACAGAGATTTCTTCAGGAGCGCAGCGCATACACGACTACAACATGCTCGTTGGGCGCATGAAAGAGCTCGGAATGAATGTGGAAAATTTCGATGAATATCTGAAAGCTTTCCGTTACGGGATGCCCCCACACGGAGGATTTGGTTTGGGGATAGAACGCTTCCTCATGGAAGTTCTTGAACTTGGAAATATAAGGGAATGCATTCTCTTCCCAAGAGACAAAAAAAGGATAAGCCCGTAAA
>JAGGSL010000119.1 GCA_021159125.1 Thermoplasmata archaeon | reverse complement strand
GTCCAATCTCCATGAAAACTGTTGTATACCGCATCCCTCCAGTCCCAGGAGGGCGGGTATGAACATATGTTTCCCATTCTGTCAGATGGAACTGTATCGGGAAGAAGGACACCTCCGCAAAAATAGTTGCCCTCTGACTCGTAATTATCATTGTTTTCACAGGACGAGGCGTCAATGTAATTTACCTTCTCTCTGTTGCAGCAACTGAAGTTGGCACTTATTGGGGTAATCAGCAATAAAACAATACATACTCCTAAAAATCCCTCCAGCATTCCTTTCTTCATATTATGCCCCCCATGTGCATATAGAAATACAATGAAAATTTGTTTAAAAATATTTTGCGAGTTGTGCTGTGTGGCAGCAATCACCGTTAGAAGATAGGCATTGAAAAGCTGAATACAATGCTCTATGCCTTTGAAGACAAAGAGAGAACACACTCAAGACCGTACCCACAAAACAAAGACCTTGCATATGTGTGAAAAGCCATAACTACCTACTTATGGACTTGGAAAAACCATAACTATTAATAATACATTCTGGATTTAAGATTCAAGTGATAATCATGACCAAGGAAATAACAGAATTCCTGAATATGCCCGTGTATACCCGCAGTGGAATTTATGTGGGCGAGGTAAGGAATGTGGCTTTGAATACAGAGGAAAAAAGAATAGATAGTTTGATACTGACAGGCACGAATCCAGAGATAGTGGAGAACGCTGTCGACGTGGGCGTGCCGTACAGATGGGTTTCGGCGGCTGGCGACATCATAATACTGAGTTATTTCCCTGAGAAAGTGTCCGTGGAGGAGGAGGAAGAGGAGGAGGAAGAGTAATATCACGGAAAAACATATATATCGAATATCCAATAACAAAATACTTTAGAAATAGAGGTGAAATATGCTGAAAAAAAGTCTTACTGTTGGTGTAATATTCGGGGTTGCTGTACTTTTGTCGAGTTCTTTGCTATCCCCAGTTGCAGATGCTCTTGACTGGGGAGCGATGAACGCTTCTCCAAATATAAGTCCTTATTATATTGACAGATATGGAAGCGGCTCTTTAACGCTCACTGTGAGTTACAGCGCTTTCTTCTTCCAGTATTTCCCTGTATGGGTGGAAATAAATATTGTTAAATGCCCGAGCTGGCTTACTGTCACCCCTTCACAGAAAACTTTTGTGCTCCAGAAAGGGGAGAGCAGGGGCGTGAAAGTCGCCCTCGCTTTGAATCAGCAGGATGTCGAGGCAGGCAATCTCCAGACAGTGGAGTTTGAAGTCACCGGAAGGATAATACTTGGCGGCGAAGTCCGCCAGATTGCGACAGGAAAGGCAGATATACAGGTGGGCGTCAATCCATATACGCAGATCACCCTCGAAATTGCAAAACCAATTGAGAGAACTGCTCCCGATAGAGAGTTAACATTCCCGATCACTGTAAAAAACTGGGGAAATGCACAGACAACAGTGACTTTAAGTTTAACGGACGAGCCAGGGAAATGGAAATATATTATCAATCCGCAGCAGCTCATTCTACCGCCCAAAAAGCCAGGCGATTCAAACCCGACAGAACAGGTGGCATCTCTCACGCTTACATCACCTCATGGAACCGTGATTTCATACCATAACAACTGGCAGGGAATTGCCCTGCAGGCTGTGGCAAGGACAGATGGCAAGTACTATGTGTTGCAGGGTGACCACTTCGAAGTTTCCCAGCAGGATAAGGAGAAAATTACCATATTCAACGGCTATGCAACCATGCTTGCAAAGAATAAAGGATTCTATGTTCCGGGCTTTGATTCAATAATGCTTGTAGGTGCACTTGTTGCAATAGCTCTGGTAATGAGAAGGAAGAAGGAGTGAGCCTAAACCCTCTGTGTCGTGCTGCGAACTTTAAGTATATAAATAAGGAACTGATACATTTCTAAGATAAAATGCGCAAATTTCCGCTCCTACTGCTGGCTCTAATGCTTTTGATGCTTTCCATGCCAGCGCAGGAGCCGGCAAGCGCAGGAATCATACCCTGGGATGCATGGTCAGATTTCTGGTGGAATGTGCAGGTTGAGCCGATAGGCGATTCCACTGCCACTGTTAAGCCATTGGGGCAGTATGAATTCCATTTTAAATTCTGGAACGGTGGGGTGGTGAACGGCGACTCAAAAGTGCCGTTGCGTTATTATCTCAGAATTACAAATATAAGCGGCGAGGGCTGGAATGCCTATGTCAATCCCACTTTTATATACCTGGGGCAGGGTGAATCTTACAATGCCACCGTATATGTCACTGCAGATGTAAAACCGTCTTACATAGCGAACATTACATGCGAGATTGCGATGCATGTCAAGCTTACTGATTTTGTGAAATACGGCAACATAACTTTTCAGGTGCGCTCTGAGCCGTACCGCTGGCTTGCCGTAGATATTCCCACTCCTGTCGTGGACGGGAAGCAGGAGAGGACATATACTGTGCCAATAAACATAACAAACAATGGAAATTATGATGATGAATATCTGATATCGGTTCCATATGCTCCCTCTCGCTGGTTATATGCCCTTTCGGAGCAGAGGGTGCACCTCTTCCCGGGGGAGAGCGCACAGGTAAATCTCACTTTTCATATCCCCCATGAAAGGTTTTACATCCAGTATGAGAACTATCTCATGAAGGTGAAGATTCAATCTGCGAACGACCCCAGTTCTTACATTACCCGGCCAATTGTGGTGAGTTTGCACGGCTTCCATCTTACGATAGGGCAACTTGCTGCTGTTGCCTCTATCATGCCGTCGTTTGTTTTGTTGGCAGCACTTGGTGCTTCATTCTACTATCTGAACAACGAGTGCAGGCAAATACCAAAGCCGTGGAAGGAGGAAGAGCTCCCTGAAAAGAATCGCAGGGAAGTAAAAAAGCTGATGAGAGAAGAGTGGAAATCGGCAATTTATTTCTGCAAGGGTGAAAAAGAGCGGATTAAGAGGTTGAATTATCTTTTCGCGAGGAAAGAGAGCAGGCAGCGCGCACTTGAAAGGAAAATACTGGGAGAGTGGAAGAAAGCATGGGTGATACCTCATCAGGAGTGGGAGAAGCAATGCAGGGAAATCAGGGAAGAATATGAGGCATATAGGAGGAAGATACTCACCATGTGGAGAGATGCAAATGAAAAAATAAAGAAAGCAAATCATAACTTCGGAAGCAGCATACCACTCATACCACAGCCTGAAATGCCTCCGTTAAAGTTAATTCCGGAGCCGGGCAAACTTCCGAAGCCTCGTATACCAAAATATGAAGTAGATGTTAAGCGCATGAGGATCATAGAGCCAGACAAGCTTTTACTCGAAAGGATTTTGATGCCCCTCAAAAGAGGCAAGAGCATTGCAAAGATGGAGAGCGATAAGATAAGGAGAATGGGCGATGCCAGAAAGGAAAAAATCAGACTTGCATTTATCGCCCTGGAGAAAAAAATGGAGGCAGAAATTGCAAGGGCAACCAGCAAAATAACAGCGGAGAAAACACGTCACCAGAGAAGCAGGGCGCTCAGCGAGCAGAGAAGGAGGGCAGAGGAGGCGAAAAAAAGAGAGAGGCAGAGAATCGAAGAGGAGAAAAAGAGGCTGAGAGAAAGAATGATGGAAGAAGAGAGGAGAAAGAGGGAAAAGGCGGCAATGGGGAGAGAAGAATTGAAGGCGGGAAAAAGAAGAAGTAAATTTAAATAAAAATTTAAAATCAGAAATATTGTTGCAATTCATTCAATTTTTATTGGGCTTTCAATATATTTATGGGGATGCCAATGTATATTCCAATAGCAAGCCCGGGATATATTATGC
>JAGGSL010000136.1 GCA_021159125.1 Thermoplasmata archaeon | reverse complement strand
GAAAATTTGGGGTGCAGACCTTTTTTAAAGGGCTGCAAAGAAAGGGATTCGGTTCTATATTTCCACTTCATACTTTTGCTTATTTTTTGTTTTTATAGAAACTTTTTCGACCACCACCTTTTTTTCATTCAATTCTATTATGTCAAATGATTGATTTGAGCCTGTTCTCTCACATGAAACAGTGCCTGCTGTTGAAACAACAGTGTTATTTACTTTCCAAACCCAGGGAACATGTTTATGGCCGCTCAAGACCAGTGGAACACGATGCATGTCAAGTATTTTTAAAGCTTCGCCTGCATCTACAAGCACATTTCTTTCTCTTCCTGTGTAGGGTATTGGAACCAGGTGGTGGTGCAGAAAAACAACTGATTGAGGAGAAAGATGCTGTTGAAGCCATTCAAGCTGTGCCCTCCCGATGCGGCCCTCGTCTATATCCGGCTCGCTACTGTCCAGTCCTATAAATCTGTAGTCCTCCATTTCCTTTACGAAAAATCTCTTTCCAAAAAATTCCTCGAATTTTTTATAGCCTTCATGCCTTGAATCGTGATTCCCGGGCACTATCAGATAGGGGGATTGTATCTTTTTTAATTCCATCTTGACCCCTTCGAACTCTGCCCGAGCCCATAATCTGTTACATCTCCGGTTATGACAACAACATCGGGGCCTTCCTGATTCACCATATCTATGCACTCCTCAAGCATATCGCGAAGGAACATCCAGCTTTTGCTGTAATGTATGTCAGAAATATGTGCTATCTTCATGATTCACCTATCATTTCCTTTGCCATCTCCCTCAGCTTGTATTTCTGAATTTTTCCGCTTGCAGTCATGGGAAATTCGTCGATGAAGAATATGTATTTCGGTGTTTTATATCTGGCGATATTTTCCCTGCAGAATTGTTTGATTTCATCTTCACTGCACTCCATGCCCTCTTTGAGCTGGATGAAAGCCGCCACATTTTCTCCGTATTCTTTTGAGGGTACACCTACGACTGCTACATCCTTTATTTTGGGATGTGTATAAAGGAATTCCTCTATTTCTCTTGGATAGACATTTTCTCCTCCCCTTATAATCATGTCATCGACCCTACCGAGTATTTTTATGTATCCTTCTTCGTCCATAACAGCAAGGTCCTTTGTGTGCAGCCATCCATTCTCTATGGCCCTTTTTGTTTCTTCAGGCATTTTGTAGTAGCCTTTCATAATATTGTAGCCTCTTGCAATAAGTTCTCCAGGCTCGTTCGGGGGCAATTCCTTCCCTGTTTCAGGGTCTATTATTTTCACATCCACGGGGGGATGGGCTTTTCCAACCGTCTCCACCCTCTTCTCTATGGGGTCGTCTCTCTTTGTTTGCGTGATGACAGGCGACGCCTCTGTCAGCCCGTAGCAAATTGTTATTTCGCTAACATGCATCTCGTTCATTACTCTCTTCATAACTTCCATAGGGCATGTGGCACCTGCCATTATGCCTGTCCTTAATGAAGTTGTGTCGTATTTTTCAAAATCAGGGTGGTTAAGCTCCCGTATGAACATTGTCGGCACCCCCTGTATAACGGTGCATTTTTCCTGGTCAACAGCTTTCAGCACCTCACCCGCATCAAATATCCTTATCGGAACCATGGTGGCTCCGTACAGAGCACAGTTCAGGGTGGACATGACGCAGCCGAAGCAATGAAAGAAGGGAACGGGAATGCACATCCTGTCCTTTTCGGTCAGACCGAGATAATGCCCGACCCAGTAAGCGTTGTTGACTATATTGTAGTGTGTGAGCATAACTCCTTTCGGAAAGCCTGTTGTGCCGGAAGTATATTGCATATTCACCACATCATGCGGATCCAGTGAATCCTGTACCTCTTTAAGCTTTTCATCAGGCACATTTTCTCCCATCTTCAACACATCGTCAAAGTTGAGCATTCCGTCATGCTTTTCCTTTCCCATGAAAACAACGTGCTTCAAAAACGGGAGTTTTTCAGATGCTTTCCCTTCCTTTATTTCAGGAATAACCCTATACACTGTATCAACATAATTGACATCCCTAAATCCGTCAACAAGGAAAAGGGCTGTCGAATCAGACTGCTTTAGAAGATATTCGAGCTCATGAGCTTTGTAATAAATATTTACTGTCACAAGCACGGCACCTATCTTTGCAGTCGCAAACTGCAGCATAACCCATTCTGGCACATTATACCCCCAGACGGCAACATGGTCTCCTTTCTTTATACCGAGATGCATGAGCCCTTTGGCAAGTTTGTCACACACTTTTTTGAATTGCCTGTAAGTGTATCTGGGGCCATCAACATAGACAAGGGCATCGTTATCAGGATATTTTTCTGCTGTTTCATCAAGTATCTGTCCGATTGTTTTTTCTATCATGAGATTGGTAATGCTATTTCCTTTCATAAAATTTGTTGTAAAAAATGAGAAGGAGGGGCTGGGAGATGGAGGTGGTAAAAACTCTGTGGCAACCGCCCCTCCTGAGAATCGCCACGAAAACGTAAATGAAAATTGATATTTAAAATTTTTCGGATTTTAAAAATAAAAGAAAAAGGAAAGAGAGGAGTTTATGGCGTTATCGGTGTAGGTTCTGTCCACTCAGGGCTGTAGCATGTCATCGTCGGGTCGCCGAAGAACAGCTGCTGGTTCGTGACCTGCATGGACGAGCCACCGTACATTGCAGTTGGGTCCCCTGTGGTATAATCACGCTGGTGCAGCCACACATAGTTGGAGAATGCTTCACCTGCGCTCATACCGTTCACCATCATATCATGTATCCACTGGTCATCAAGCAAGTCCTCCTGTGGGCTCAATCCAGTTCCTGCATTGCCATAGTACATTGATGTTCCATGCTCGAGATATATTATTGGACCAAGATGTGCTGCAGTTGTACATGACATGAACAGGTCCCACTCGCTGTGAAGGTTCTCAAGCAACTGGTCAAGCCACTTGAAATGCACAATGTCGTAAAGATTAGGCTCTTTGGCGTTGTACCATGTGAATCCACCCCATCTCGGCGATTTTGTCTGCTTGTCGTCATACATGTATCCGCGCCATGCATCCCACCATGTGAAGTTCTTCAATTTTTCATGTGTTAATTCCACATATGGGAATTCCTCGGCAACATTTCTGTACTGGAATGATACACCGCTTCCACCTGTTCCGTGTCCCGAGTAGTAGTTAAAGCTAACTCCTTCGTTCATTCTCTCAAGCCAGTTCTCGAATATGACGTGTCCCTCATAGAACCTGCCATGAGAACTGAGGGATTCCTTCATCGCACGTGAGGAATATGCAGGTGCACTCTGTCCGTTATTCATTAGCCATGCTCTCCCATCAGGGAAGTTCATGAGCTGCGTTGTTGTCACATTTCTTCCAGGATTTGCATATATGATTGCAGGATAAAGTATATCTCTGCAAATCAAATCAGATGACAAAGCTGCGGTTTCAAGCGGTATCTGCCCTGCATATGAAAGGTTGCCCGTCATTGCCCTGCATACAGGATCTCTTATATCTGTATCACGTGGCGAAACAAAGAGATATGCTTCCTTTCCGTCTAAATCAAGTCCGTACTTTGCTGTTATGTTGTTGTATATGCTATCGTGTGCTTCGGTATACCATCTCTTATCAAGGTCAAAACCAGGTCCTGGAAGGTTCTGATTTTGTATAAAATCTTTGATTGCCCCCATTAAATCGAACGGTGCACTCATCTTTGGCATATGCCCGAGTGAAAGAGAACCATGATAGTAATCACCGGCATATTCTTCCCATGTTGCTATTCTGTCAAGTGCCTCATATCCTGTTTGAGCTTCCCCTATGTTAAGCACAGGCGAGCCGTGGTATGCCGCCATCATTGCAGC
>JAGGSL010000056.1 GCA_021159125.1 Thermoplasmata archaeon | reverse complement strand
ATATCACATCCCCTTTCTTTTTCTTTCTCTCTCCCTTAACTCGACTCTCCTTATCTTTCCGCTTATCGTTTTCGGCAGTTCGTCAACAAATTCTATCTCTCTCGGATATTTGTATGGGGCGGTCTCATTCTTCACAAATGTCTGCAATTCCTTCACCAGCTCATCGCTCGGCTCGTATCCCTTTGCAAGAATCACAAATGCCTTCACTATATTGCCCCTTATTTTATCCGGAGAGGCAACCACCGCTGCCTCGACAACAGCAGGATGTTTGACCAATGCGTCTTCAACCTCGAACGGACCTATGCGGTAGCCTGACGCTTTTATAACGTCATCAGCCCTTCCCTCGAACCAGAAATAGCCGTCTTCGTCCATTCTCGCCAGATCGCCTGTGAGATACCAGCCGTTGACAGCTATATCTTCCAGCTTCTTTCCGCCCCAGTATCCGACCATCAGCCCTGGATGTGTTATTGGCACAGCAATCTGTCCTATCTTTCCTGCTGGCAGTACATTGCCGTCTTCGTCAACTATTTTAACGCCTGAACCTGGCATTGGCTTGCC
The DNA here is from genome assembly GCA_021159125.1 of Thermoplasmata archaeon. GTDB lineage: Archaea > Thermoplasmatota > E2 > UBA202 > DSCA01 > VBQP01. The sequence goes on along the minus strand of JAGGSL010000056.1, from coordinate 3,304 downwards.
CATTGAACCGTATTTTATTTTTATGCCATGGTGATTGCAAACAAGTCCTGAGGTTTCAGTCTGCCCGTACCCGTCGTATATCTCCAGCCCGTATGCTTTTTTGAATCTGTCTATCACTTCTCTATTGAGGGCTTCGCCCGCGCTCAGAAACTTTTTCATATCGCTTAAGTCATACGCCTCTAAATCTTCCTGAGCCCACATTCTGTATTCTGTCGGGGTTGAGCATAGTTTGTTTACTCTATATTTTTCCATGAGCTCAAGGAATTTCTTCGGATTGAATCGCCCCTTGTATGTTATCTGGGAGGCGCCGACTGTCAGCGTTACGCCCAGAGGGCTCCAGAACCATTTTGCCCATCCGGGAGATGTGGTTGACCACAGCAGCTCATCTGGCTTTGCATCCCACCAGTAGACCGCATTAGTCTTATAAAAGCAGTACATCCATTTGTGGTCGTGCAGCACTCCTTTGGGATCGCCGGTAGTTCCTGATGTATAGTTTATGGTCATTATGTCTGTCGCCTTCACATCCACTTTCTCGAAATTTCTTGATGCCTGCTTCACTTCCTTTTCGTAATTTGTCCAGCGGTCTCTCTCGCCGCCTATTATTATGAAATTTTTCAGCGGGGTTTTATCCCTCACATTGTCAACATGCTCTGCTGCTTCCGGAGAGGATACAATTGTTTCGGCACCGCAGTTGTTCGCCCTGTAATCTATATCCTTTTCCCTCAGCATTTCGGGGCACGGAACGATTATCGCCCCAAGCTTGAAAGCGCCAATCTGAACCGCAAAAACTTCTGGAAGGCGGGGAAGCGTTACCATGACCCTGTCCCCTTTCTTCACGCCCATGCCTTTCAAAACATTTGCGAACCTGTTTGCATCATCTCTCAACTTCCAGTAAGGTATTATTTTGCTATCTCCTTCAGCACTTTCCCAGTATATTGCAATTTTTCCTCTGTCCTTTGCATGCTCATCAACAGCATTTGCTATTGTATAGTCCTCAGGAATATCCCACTTGAAATTTTTATTCCATTCTTCGTAATCGTCCATCATTTCACCAATTTTTGGATGAGAAGTGTGCATTTAACCGTTTCGCCCGATTTTTCGTCAATGTTTTATATGGTAAAGCATATCTTATCTCGTGTTCGGGAAATATGATTTGAGTACGAACCTGAAGGAGCAGGACGTGGAAATCGTGCTGGAGGGCAGGGGAAAGAGGAAAAGATATTACCGAAAGGCGGGGGGCGAAGAGGTGGAGAAGGTCATATATGCAGACAGCGGCAATCTGGTGGTTTGTCCTGTCGAGCCTGTAAATATTCCTGATACGACGATATCAGAGCATCTTCTTATAGAGTTTGACAAGCCAATTGTTGTCGAGCCAGAAACAAAAGGCACCTTTTATCTCAAATTTCCGGTTGAAGTAGGAGTATTTTTGGTTGATAAGAAAGATGTGGAGGAGATAGATATATTCACAAAAACAAAGCCCAAGTATACGCTATATGGCCCGCCGGAGAGCGGCGTGGTATGCAAGTGGTGGAGGAGCGAGATATACAGCGAAAAGCCGGAGGTGGAAAAACTATATGAGGGCATAGTGAGAGTGGACATAACCAACAGCTACTATGAATGGACGGAGATGAAAAAGATTGTATTCAGGGCTTTTGACATGAAAATCTTTTATGACGAATATGCCTATATGCATGCTTATCTCAAAATCCTGAAAAAAGCAATGGGCGAGACCACATTCAACTCAAGAAAGCCCAAGAATATGCAGGAGTCAATAGACATATATCTTGCCAAAGGAATAAAGAAGCTTGAGAAGAAATTTGTGATGGAATGGAGGTTCAAATGATAATTGACAGCACTGTTAATGAAATTCTCCAGACAAAGATAGCGGGTATAACTTTAATCAACCTGTTCACATTCATACTCATTCTTGTCGTCTCTGTGATAATAGGAAAGGTGATAAGGGCAAACGTCCACAGAATAATGAAGGAAAAAATACCGATAACAACACTTATTGTTGTTGAAAAGATGGTATACTATGTCATAATTTTCATCGGATTTATGGTTGCCCTGCCTTATATAGGCCTTTCCCTCAGCGGGCTGCTTGTGGCTGGCGGCATACTTGGCATAGTCATAGGTTTTGCGAGCCAGACTGTCGTTTCTAACCTCATAAGCGGCATATTTCTTCTGATAGAGAAGCCCATGAAAGTGGGCGACGGAGTGAACATAGGAGATGTAAGCGGAGTCGTGGAAGACATAAGAATACTCTCAACAACTGTGAGAACTTACGATGGCGTTTATGTGCGTTTGCCCAATGATAAAGTTTTCAGTTCCAATATCCAAAATTATGTTGCCCATGAGGCAAGGAGGTTTGGCTACACTGTTGGAATAAGCTACAAGGATGATGCGGAAAAAGCGATTGAAATAATCAAAAAGTTGCTGGATGAGCATCCTCTTGTTCTGAAAGAGCCATCTCCCACAATTTTTGTTGAGGAACTGGGAGACAGCAGCGTCAATCTCACTATCAAGGTGTGGGCTCCTTCGAGCCACTGGTATGGCGTTTACACTGAAATGCTATGGAAAATAAAGGTCGCACTTGAAAAGGAGGGCATAGAAAATACCGTTCCCGCAGCGTGTCGTGCATATGGCGAAATAGAATGCGATGAATTCATAGGTCAATAAATGAAAGGCATTTTTGTCATTCCAACTCTTGCCTTTCCATCATTTATATCCTCTGCTTCTTTTAAAGGCATTATCTATCCATACTTTTCCTTCATCTATAAAGTATTCGAATCTATGTTCACCCACCCTCAGCCTGTACATATCGTGTTTTTTCCCTTTTAATATTTTGATATCAGCGCCACTTCTTTTGCTGTAGGGGTCATAAGCCAATTTTTTAAGATGTTTGATTAATCTCTCTTTCTCTCCGCTTTCGTCAATGTATCTTTTGACTCTGGGATGGATATATACCTCCATTTATATCTCATCTATTGAAATGTATCTGCTTTTCTCTTTCTGGAGTCTTTCCCACCTTTCATCTATTAACTCTTCGATGTTTAATTCTTCAAAGTAATTCATCAATCTTTGGATTATGTCGTCGTAGGATTCGGCTTTATGCCCGAAACGCTTTAACTTTTCTCTGGTCTCCTTCTTAATCTGAATCGTTGTTAACATATTGTTTGCCATATTACCAGCATATAATAGTTATATGAAATATATAAATTTTATTTACGATAACTTTGCTTTTCCGGTTTTCCAAAAATTTATTTAACCCAGAGTTGTTAGGCGGATATGCGCCATTCTCTCA
>JAGGSL010000065.1 GCA_021159125.1 Thermoplasmata archaeon | reverse complement strand
TGGGCCCGAAAATTCTTGCTGCAATAAGATTTCTGGAAAACGGCGGGAAGAAGGCAATAATATCGTCCATAGAGCATGCATGGGACGCCCTGGAAGGAAAAGCGGGGACACAAATTACGAAGTAATGGTTGAAAAAGTTCAAGGGCATATACCCGAAATAGTTTTCAGATATCATCCCATGTTGGGAGGATACACGACATTGATGTTGGATATACCCAAGTTAGGTGGAATTTTTAAATAAACAAGTAACATAGCGTAATTACATGAAGAAACGCAAAGCAAAACAGGGCGAAAAGATACACCTGATTAAGGTAACACTGAGTGATTGGTATGGCCGTGTTAGGGGGATGCCTTACAGAATTTTAGCAGTTCCAGAAGGATCTACACTCTATAATTTAGCGGAAGCCATCGTGGACAGTTTCGACTTTGATTTCGACCATTGTTTCGGGTTTTATGACAACATAAAAAGATGGACAGAGTCAACAGAAGGGTATGAATTGTTTGCTGATATAGGAGAAGAGAGTAAATTTAAGAGCGTAAAAAGAACGAAGATAAACGAAGTTTTCGATAAAATCAAAAAGAAGATGTTGTTTCTCTTTGATTATGGCGATGAGTGGCATTTTATCGTTGAACTCAAAGGAACAGAATCACCTGAAGAAGATGCGAAGTATCCATTAGTTGCGAAGTCTGTCGGGGAAGCCCCTCCACAATATAGGCATAGGGAAATGGATGAAGAGGATGAATCATAGAAAAACTTCGCCTAACAGAGCGTATCTGGCTATGGTGCTTCGCACCTTCGCCCAAATCCTGCTTCGCAGGACTTCAGATACGCTCGGAACGTTAGGCGAAAGAACCACTAAAAAAGCGAATTTGTTTTCACTACGTTGAACCAAAATTTACCTTCAACACCCCTATATATGTTCACAAAAATTTGCTTATTTCCTCTCTTTCGACTTCCTTCTGCTCCCCTGTTTCCATGTTCTTTAAAGTCACCATTCCCTTTGCCCATTCGTCAGGCCCCATTATGATTGCCACCTTTGCTCCTATTCTGTCTGCATACTGCAACGATTTCTGCATGCTGCGGCGCATCAAATCCATTTCAACTTTGATTCCCTTACCTCTCAATTCCGTTGCAAGTGAAACCGCCTCTTTTCTCATTTCATCCCCTATAGGATGTATATAAACAATCTCTGGTGGGAGAGGGAATTCATAACCTTCTTTTTCAAGTGCAATAATTATGCGGTCGAAACCTAGAGCGAAGCCAGAGGTGGGCGTATCATCTCCTCCCAAAATAGGCAGAAGGCTGTATTCTCCTCCGCCACAAAGCTGTTTTTCGGCACCTAAGGAAGGAGCATCTATCTCGAAAACTATGCCCCTGTAATAATCAAGACCTCTTGCTATGGATGTGTCGAGAACATATGGAACGCCAAATGCAGAAAGCCATTCAAGCACGCTTCCAATCCGCTCCACATCATTCTCATCAAAAAATTTGCCCAATGAGTTAAAATCCCTGCAATTCAAAAACTCCATGAATTCATCTGCCCCCTCCTTTCCTTCAATCATTTTCTCAATGCCCTCGTAATCTGATTTATCTATAAGGCGCATTATTTCAGGGCTCTCAACCCCCAGCTTTTTTATTGAAGAGCGGAGCAGTTCCAGGTCTCCGACACGGAGTTTCACATCCTTCAAACCAGTGCCCTTAAGAACATGATATGCAGTTGCTATGAGTTCAGCGATTGCCTCAGGCTTATCTGTCCCTATAAGCTCGCATCCCATCTGCCAGAATTCCCTGTATCTGCCCTTCTGCGGGCGGTCATACCGGAAGCAGTTGCCAAAGTAATACACTTTCAATGGTTTAGGGCTCATGCGCATCTTTTCCATATAAAATCTCATTGTCGGAGCAGTCAGCTCCGGGCGGAGAGCAAGCATCCTTCCCGACTTGTCATGAAATGAGTATGTCTCATCTATTATGCCCTCGCCGGATTTCATTGTGAAAAGTTCCATGTGTTCCATGGTCGGCGTTGCTATCTCTCTATAGCCATAGCTTTCAAAAACCTGCCTCATTTTTTTCTCCACTGCCCTTCTCCTCTCCATTTCATCTGGCGTGAAGTCCCTTGTGCCTCTGGGCTTGCTTACCGCTACCATGCCCCTTTAGCAAAAATCCATTTATTATTGTTACTATCCCAAATTTTTTATGTAAGTTCCAAATACACCCCTATGAACCTGAAGCAGTTGATATATGCTTTAATAGGACTTGCCCTTCCGTGGATAGTAATGATTGGCGGAGCAGTGGGGCATATCTACAACGTATGGATATATGTCGGCTCAATAACGTGGTTTTTGACGTCAGTTTCCATTATGCTGGCTCTCTATGAATAATATCCGAGAAAAGTTTTATAAAGAAAAATTGCTTAATGTAGTTAGATAACATGGCGATTATAGGGGGAATATTTGATAGAACTCGCAGGAGGGATGGCGAATACATAGACCTAGCGGAGCAGGTCGCGGAAACGGAGGGAGAAGAGGCAATGATGCATGTTAAAGTTGCTGAATTGCAGAACTATGAAGACATGAGGGAATTCACAGATTACGTTTACAAGGGGGATATACTCATACTTGATACAGCCCCGATATCATCTGATGATCTTGAACTTGAGAGAATTACCAACGAGCTCAAGAGGGTAGTGAATGATATTGGCGGAGATATCGCAGGGCTGGGAAGGAATTTGCTCATAATAACGCCTGCCGGAATAAAAATTGACAGGAGAAAAATAAGGGCTTCCTTCTAACCTTTTATAAATCCTTCAACTTCAAGGGAGTCCAGCCACTCTTCCCTACACCCGCATTTCAATTTTTTAAAGGCATTTTTCTCCTGATGAAGGGTAAATCTTTCAACCGCATTTAGAAATGCGCCATCGCATTTTCCGCAGTTATGTGCTCCCCGCCGCCTCCCCCCCGCCACCACATCGCCTTTTATCTGTCCATCAAAAATTTCTGCCGCTCCCTCCAAAATTTCTGCAACGCTCCAGAGCCATGGAGGACGGTAAAGTTTCCTGCTCCACAAATATTCGACAAGAGTGTTGGCATGTATCGCCACAGGGTTAAATGAGAGTGTGTCTGAAATGTCCGAAACTTTTCTGGCCGAATGAAGTGCATCCTTTATTGCCTCTGCCTCTGTCAGAAAGGGAGGTTTTACGAGTATGTACGTCTTCAATTCCATGTTTCTGTCAATAACACCTTTGGCCGCATCCCTCCACTGTGAAAATGTAAAACCTTTGTTTATTGAATGTTTCAGAACCCTGTCGTTCGCAGATTCGAGGCCCATTGCAACCTCAAGCACTTTGTTTTTTGGTATGGGTTCAATTTTGCTTATATTCTCAATGAATTCGGGCCTTGACTCAATTATTACCTTATCTGCTTTCTCAAAAAATTTCTCCAGCATTTTTCTCTGCATGACGGTTGGCACTTCTCTCTCGTCAAGGAAGCTCCCTGAAGTAAATATTTTGACTATTTTCTCTCCCTGATACTTCTGAAGGGCAAGTTCAAACTGCCGGGCTATCTCCTTCTCCGTTATATCGGGAATGCTGTCATTGAAATATCCGCACATCGTGCAGCCAGAATGATGAGCCCAGAAACAGCCCCTCGTTTTCAATATAAATACAAATGCCTTTGTAATTTTATTGTCAAGAGTGTCATTCTCTGACCACATCCTCGGCTCTATTTCCCTGCTCCGCTTCTCCCTTTTCCTGAGTTCTCTGCAGAACACCTGCAGTTTATCCATGAGAATGTATTGCCCGCACTTTATTATCTTTTGCCAAAAGATAGATGCAATGACCAAAATCCAGTTCTACAAGTTGCAGATTTCTGTTAAAAAAGTTCACATCATGCACCTGCTTCTTACTCCTGGCAGCTCGCGCTTCATTGTTATCATCATGGATATGTTGCCCCTGTTCATCTGAAAGTGAACCT
>JAGGSL010000123.1 GCA_021159125.1 Thermoplasmata archaeon | reverse complement strand
TTGGCAATAAGGAGGACAATCATACCGTATGGTTCAGAGTGGATAACACTCCACCTGAAACAACAATTGAGTGGGGTAATCCGCAATACTGGAATGGAAGCATGTGGTATGTGAATCTGAGCACACAGGTATGGCTCAATACAAGCGAAAATTACACCGATACACAGCTCTGTGATGTTGGATGCAATTACACCTATTATGAGGTCTGGTATGACAGCAATCATGACGATGTTGTGGACACCATCGAACAATCAGGTATGGAACTGGACAATGACATCACATTCTACTTCGCTAATGAATGTCTCCACGAGGTCATTTACTACGGTGTTGATTACCTTGGCAATAAGGAGGACAATCATACCGTATGGTTCAGAGTGGATAACACTCCACCAGTATCTGTAATAGACCCGATCACCCCATACTGCCAGCATATCAATGCCACAAATCCACTTCAAGTCAGTGCAACTATCACTGATTATCCTGTGTTATGTGCGTCAGGAGTTCATAATGCTACCTTATGGTACCGCTACGCCCGTTACAACAATTCATTCACAGACTGGTTCATGTTCGGCACAGACACATCATCACCATGGCAGTGGGATTTCACAGCTCCGAACGGCTCTGGTTATTATCAGTTCTACGTTGCAGCATACGACAACCTTCAACAGAATGAACAGCCGTTCCCACCGAATGATACAACACCACCAAAGGAAAGAGTGTCTGCGTCATACAACCATACTTTCGAGCTGGTATACAACCATACAGGCTGGAATCTTATAACAATGCCCGTCAAACATGAATCCATCCATACAGCAAGTGACCTCATAGATTACATAAACACATTCTCTCCAGATGTGTGCACCGTCGTAACAAGATGGGACAGAGAAAATCAGCAGTATGTCAGCTACGTTGCTTACGGAGGCGGATTTGGCGGTGATTTCTCACTCACGCCGGGAGAAGGATACTTCATATACGTGACAAAGAACGTAACGGTATACATGGAGGGCTGTCTCATTGAGTATGATGAGATAAACATGACGCTCAACGTCGGTTATAACATGATAGGCTGGGCAAATCTTGAAAAGATAAATGCTTCACAGATTGCTGGAAACATATCAGGATGCACCATGGTAACAAAGTGGAATTCATCATCACAGGGATGGTTCATACCCTCATATCTGGTGGTTGATCCATCACATGATTTCAATATAACAATCGGCGAAGCGATGTTTGTCTTCAGACCAACAGGAGGAACTATGCAGTGGGATGGCGGCAGGAGTATGCTTGTGTTGCCTCCTCCCTGATCTTTTCCCTTTTCTTTGATTTTATATTTTTGTGCAGTTTATTATATCTCTGCTTAGCTTGGCGGCATGGCGGTGTGGTGATGCTTTGGCAGGTGGGAAGATTTATAACTTAATAATGCTTCAAGAAATAGATGGATAAGAGCAGGGTTAAGAAAAGGCATGAATTTTCCGGGATGGATGCTTTAGCATTGATTACAATTTTTTTTCTTTTGTTGGCCCCTCTACCCCACTTGGTTGCGGCAGATGTTTCCCCGCTCCCTATCTATGGGTATGTTACCTATGCCGGGGTTGTAATCCCAGATGCGAAGGTTGAGGCGACAAACGAGAGGACAGGTAAGGTAATTTCAGGAACAACCGGAAGGGATGGGGCTTATACAATAACGTTTGGCGGGCCTGTTTATGAGTGGGAGATAGGAGATATTATCAAATTAAGGGTAAAAGGGACAGGAGACTATGAATGTCTTGAAGGCGAGAAAGAAATTGCCATATCATCAGGTGAACCTATAAGAGCAGATATTTCGCTGCATCTTAATATAAATGCTGAATTCTCATTCTCACCTGAACACCCGGAGGTGGGAGATAATATATCATTCAGCGATTTGTCGACCGGCAAAATAACGAACTATACATGGAACTTCGGAGATGGCAATGTAAGTTATGAGAAAAACCCTGTTCATTCGTACTCATCGGAAGGAAATTATACCGTGACTCTGACTGTTTCCTGCCATTCTTTCAGTGACAGCACATCCTCTCTCATCACTGTGGCAAAACAGGAAGCAGATAATGAGACAGATATCGGTGGCAATTCAAGCACCAGTAATGGAGGCAGCACGCCAGGCTTTCTTTTCTTATCAGTTCTATCTGGAATGGCAATACTTGTATTTTTAAAAAGAAAGAATTTAAAATAGAGAGGAGATATAACAGGTAAAATGAGAAAATTCGTTTGTATCATTGTTGCCCTTATCCTTGCTTTAACTCTCATTCCTGTTGGCAGGGCTCCCGGCACGCCGTATACCGTCAGAACCCATGTCACGCTTGACGGTTCACCTGTCAGCGGAGCAACAGTGAAAGTAACCCTCACAAAACCCAACCCCGATATTTCTGGTTATGCGACCTATATTGGAGGAGGAGATTATGACGTAAACCTCGGCAATTCTCCATATGATGGGCATTGGTTTAACGGGGATCCTGTAAGAGTTGATGTAACTTATGGGGGCTATTACGGAGAAGATACAGGGGTAATTAACATGGCTGCCGGGTACACTTACCTGGAAGTTGCACTGGTCTCTCCAAATAACGCGCCTCCTGCAAAACCTATCAACCCTTCACCTTCTGACGGGGCTGAAAATGTTTCATTAAATCCGACACTGAGCGTTCATGTATCGGACCCCGGCAATGATGCACTGAGTGTCTCTTTCTATGATGCATCTGATGATTCACTGATAGGCACAGATACAAATGTTGCATCAGGTGGCACAGCAAGCATTGGGTGGAGCAACTTGGCTTACAATACCACCTATTCGTGGTATGCAATTGCCGATGATGGCATGTATACAAATAGATCCAGCACATGGCACTTCACAACTGTGGCGTCCCCCCGCTACACTCTGACCGTTTCAATCAGTCCTGAGGGAAGCGGCTCTGTTACGCTTAATCCGGACAAGTCTTCCTATGAAGAAGGTGAAACGGTGACTCTTACAGCATCTCCAAACGAGGGATATGTATTTGACCACTGGTCAGGAGATGCTGGTGGGACAGACACAGTTAAAACAATAACCGTAGATGGGGACAAAGACATCGTTGCCAATTTTAGGCCGATACAATATGTTTTGAATACAAGTGTTGAACCCGAAAATGCAGGGTATATCACTCTCAATCCGAGTGGGGGGAAATACAATGCAGGAACAGAGGTTACCATAACTGCTGTTGCGAATGCAGGCTATATATTCAGTTACTGGTCCGGGAATGTGTCTGGAAGCGAGAATCCCGCCAATATAACAATGAATTCAAATAAGAGCGTTATAGCACATTTCACTCCAAATCATCCTCCTGTTGTGGAAATAGTTTTCCCTGTTGCTAATTCAACGATATCTGGTGGTGTAACCATTCAGGGAAAAGCGAGTGATGCTGATGGAAACGATACGATACAGAGAGTAGAGATAAAAATAGATTATGGGGAATGGCATGTTGCAACAGGGATATCGACATGGTATTATATGTGGAATACAACATCAGAATCTAATGGAAACCATACAATTTATGCGAGGGCATATGATGGAATGAATTATTCCGATGTCGAAAAGATAAATGTTACGGTTTATAATAATTTTCCGCCAGCAGTTCCTTCAATAAATGGCACGGAATCTGAAATCGTTAACATTTCGTACACCTTCCATGCAATATCCACTGACCCAAACAATGATAGCATAAGGTATGGTTTTGACTGGGATGGAGATGGCATTGTTGATGAATGGACGGCATTGTTTCCGTCTGGGGAAATGGCAAGTATAGTTCATTCATGGAATTATGCAGGGAGCTATGATATAAGGGCAATTGCAGAGGATGAGCACGGCATGAAGGGAGAATGGAGTGAAAATTTTTCAGTAACCGTATATCCCGATGAACACGATCCTCCTTACTCCACATATCAATTTGGCTATCCAACTGCAAATCTCTCATATGGCGGGTATAACTACACTGCCATAAAGGTTGGAACGC
>JAGGSL010000025.1 GCA_021159125.1 Thermoplasmata archaeon | reverse complement strand
ATATATGTTAGCATGTTCTTTAGAAGCATAAAGATATGATGAAAAGCATTATAAGTGGCATGCTGCAAATATAATGGATTTGAATAAATGGATGAAAAAGGAGCAAAACTTAAAGCATTTTTTGATATACCGGCATGGAGCAGGTGGTGCGAGTTGGCGACATTGACAACGATAGATATGACCGCTCAAAACGGCTGGGATGGTTTGACATTGAGAAAGTAAAAAAAGCCAAGGTGCTTGTTGTAGGTGCGGGAGCGCTTGGAAATGAAACGTGCAAAGACCTTGTGCTTTCTGGCTTCAGGAATATCACGCTTGTTGATATGGACCGCATTGTGATGTCCAACCTCAACAGATGCATATTCTTTTCCGAGGAAGATGCGAGGAAAAAGAGATACAAAGCAGAGGTTATGGCAGAAAAATTGAAAATTATCGACAGCTCGGTCAGAATAAAAGCAATTGTTGATAAAATTGAAAATCTTCCCGATGGCTTTATTCCGTCGCATGACATCGTGCTGGGCTGCCTTGACAATATCTCTGCAAGATTGCACGTTAATGCACATGCATACTACGGCAGGGTGCCATACATCGACGGCGCAACACACGGCCTTATAGGAAAAGTGCAGGTTGTGATCCCTCCGGAAACAAGCTGCATAGAGTGCGGGATGAATGTCACCCATAACAAAATAAGGAACATGAGGTACAGCTGCACGGGAAATGACATATCCTTCTTCGAGCCCAAAATACCGGCAGACATAAACACAACGAGCATAATATCTGCGGTTCAGGTCCAGGAAGCGCTGAAAGTAGTGCACGGAAGATGGAGCAATGTAATAAAAAATATTTTCTACTATGACGGAAATAGAAATTTTTCAGAGGTCATGGAGCTGGAGATAAACCCCGCATGCCCTAACCACGGGGAGATAATTATTTAAATTTCATAATAATTTTGGTGCGGGTGAGGACTGATGAAAATTTCAGTAAAAGATGCTGAAACAGGAAGTAGAATCAGCATGGATGTTGAAAGCGACAATACAATTGAAGAAGTTGTCGAAAGCGCTGCCAACTACTGGAATAAAGATCCAGGGGCATATGTGGTAAGATTCGGCAAAAAAGTGCTGAGTGGTCAAACAACCATAAAGGAGACGATGCTGCAGGAAGGAGATGTTGTGGAGTTAATACCTGACCCTGAAGGCGGAAAACGGTGATGAAAATTGCCCCTTCCGAAAGATTTGCTTTCATCACGTCTGAAAAACGAAATCAGAGAATGCAGGAAGGACTTCGAGCATCACTTTTCCATATCTGACCCTGACTTCAGGAAATTTCCGATTACAATAATGGTCACTCTTGTTAACACCCCGGGGCCGGTAATGGAAGGAGGAAAGGTAAGGAGCAGATACAACCACAAGCTCAAGATAATTATAACCGAAGATTATCCATTCCAGACACCGATTGTGAGATGGAGAAGCAAGATTTTCCACCCGAATATAATGCCCCCTTCCGACGGCGGCTACATCTGCACAAAACTGCTCGACGAATGGAGTTTTCGCTCGACACTTCCTGCCTTTATAAGGGGCATTGAATCCCTGCTTTTAAATCCAAATCCGGACAATCCATATGACAACGATACATGCACAAAAGCTGCCGAATATTTCAACAAACACCCGTACAACCCGCCTCTTGCCGATGCGCTGGAAAGGACGCACAGAAAGCCAGTAATTATTGGTGAGGAAAATGGCAATAAAAATAGTGGAAGAAGAGATAAAAAATCCTGAGGAAAGGGAGCCGCCCGGCAATGTTATATTCACTTACATCCCTGAAAAAAGCAGTGATGAATCTCTCCAGAATTTTGTTTTGCAACAACTTCAAAATTCAGGGATTGGAAGAATAGATGGACATATAACGTCAAATGAGGAGAAAGTGGATGCTTCGCATGATGAAAATCTCAATCTTTACATAGATAGGCATGCGGCTGATGAAATAATAGAGCACTGCGCAATCATGGCAAAGAAAGGGCTCGAGGCGCTTGGCTTTTTGGTCGGAGATCTGTATATATGGAAGGGAGAGAGATATTCGGTTGTTCATGAAATAGTTACAGGAGAGCTTGAATCCACGGCAGTGTCAGTAAAATTCAGAAGAGATGAATTCGAAAATCTTTTTGATAAACTTGACGAGATTGAATATGACTACGTGCTCATAGGATGGTATCACTCACATCCTGGATACACAAGTTTTATGTCCTCGATTGATATGGACACGCAGAGCAGAATGTTCAACAGGGAATTCCACGTGGCATTGGTTATCGACCCGATAAACCTTGAATTCAAAGCTTTTCGCATTTCGAATGGGAAATGCATTGAGGTACCATACGCTGTTTTTGAGGAATAATCACTTCCTTCTGTCAATCTCCCTCAAAACTCTGATTGCCTCTTTCTTGAAGTAATCCTTTATGGAACGATAGTAAGCATCCGGGATTTTCTTTTTCTCGTGCTCTATTTCAAGCGTTTTAAGCGCATCTGTCAGCAGCCTTTTTCTGAGTTCAAGGGCTTCAACAGGCTCCTTCTCAAGCAGCTTTTCCTCTCTCCTCCGCTTTATGGTAAGCGCAATAAGAAGGATGGCAAGGAGAATGGCAACAGCGCCTGCCACCAATGACAATGCACTCATGCCCTCAACAGCACTCTGCTCCACAAACTCTATGGATATGGAGGCATCTTTTTCCATTGACGTCAGATTTGAAGTGTAAATGCCGTTGCCTTCATACTTCAACGGGATATTGCCTCTTGGATATTTCCCGGTTTTGATGGTTAATTCCATCAAATCTGTTGGATATATCACCTTGTACTCAAAATTACCTTTCAGGGTGTAACTCACATTTATCAGGAGGGCGCCATCGGACGGAATCATAAGCCCATTCTCTCCAAGATTTATTTCGACCACATTGTTCTGCGCATTTCCGTTGACAGCGTTCCCCATGCATTCCACATGGCAATCAGAAGGAGCCCATATTTCAACCGTGCCGTTATATGAGCCAAGAATGCTTGTAAAGAATATTTTTTCTGATACCTTATTGCCAGATATCTCTATCTCTTCCTTCTCGACCTTTATGTTGCTTCCTGGCGATGCTGCAATGCTTAACGGCACGAGCAACAAAGCTGCAACAACAAATACAACGGCTACTTTTTTCACATTTCGGCAATACATTTGGATAAATAACTTTTTGGGTCAATTTGGTGTGTTGGATGAATCATAATATTTTATATTCCACAGCTTACCTTCAGAGAGAGTGAACATACTTGGAAAAAATTGTTCTATAGAAAACTGGGGAAATGAACATGAATGTAAAGAGAAATTTGCCCATGTGGTTCCTTTTTCCTGTTCATTTCTACCAAAGAAGAGATGGTGAGTGGTCATTGTGAAGAAAATAGCAGCGATTTATATCTTGCATTTCCATATATCTTGAGCTGCTTCTGAATGGTCAATTTCAATACTCGTCAAAAATACGGTAAATCCCATTATCATGAAGCCCGAGCGGATAAGGGTTTTGTTTTCCACTGTTAATTTTACAACGATGAACGTAAACGAGTCTTTGAAAGCTTGGTGAAATTTATATTCTTGATGGGGAGCTACATAAAAACTTATATTAAAGTACCAGTCTGGATTCAAAATATGATATGAATAATTTCCGCTAATCCAGTCATCTCCATTATTGACCACTCTAACAAAAAATCCGATTGGAGGCAGAGTGTCATTAACGTTTAAGAGAAGATATAGTCCCCCCCAGATATACAACTCGATGTCATCTCCAGCGTAATTTATGGCAGATTGTATTTTTGTATAATTGTTCGGACCAGAACCGCCAACGTATAAAATACCGTCACCATTTGGTAAAGAAACGTTGTTTCCATTGATAGATGCAAATGGAATGAAAAGAAGAAAGGCAATTGCGAGCGTTATTATTTTTTTCATGGTTTCACACAGAGGTTTCTGATAGAAGAAGTAGAAACAAGTCCTCCTTTTTCTAAAGTGTTCATTGGTTGCACCGTATTCTCCAATGTAAAATTGCCGTATGGCTCCATTGCAGGATGTTTATCTAACATGAACCAATGGAAATCAATATAAAGAGAAGACCACCATAC